>NZ_SOGW01000017.1:0-18658 GCF_004403075.1 Cryobacterium sp. TMT2-10
CTGCGCCTTCTCCGCGCTGGCGTAGAAGGTGAGCGACGCCATCCCGTCCGGCTCGGGCTCGAAGAACACCGCCCGATCCTTCACCGACTTCTGATGCCGCGCCTTGATCGTCTCCGGGTGCCACCGCTCTCGCAGAATCCGGGCGTTGTACTTCAGCTTCGACGCGGTCAGCGTGCCCGCCGATTTCAACACGGCCGCTTCGAATTTCACCCGCCCTTCCGCGGGCACCGACCAGGCCTGATTGACCACCACCTGCGCGTGCCGATAGCTGATCTCCCCCGACGCCAGCGCCGCCCGGGTCGCCGGGAGATCCACGGCCAGGGCCCGGCTCTCCGCGACCAGGTTCTCCGCCGTGCGCTGCGGCACCCGGATCGTGCAGGCCAGCTCGCTCGAGAACTCCCGTTCGGCGACCTCACGTGCGTCNGAAGGCCGCGGCGATGTCCCGTTCTGCCTCGGCAATGGCGTCGAAATGCCGGCCCATGGCCTCTCGCTCTTCGATGAATGACGGCTTCATGAGACCTACGCTAGGGGCACCCACCGACACTGCCCCGGCATCCGTGGATGCTGTGGATAAGCCGATCAGACCCACATTGTGGAGGAGGAAGCGAGCCTGGAAACCGCGGATGCCGCCCGGGGAAGATTTCTCCCCGGACGGCATCCGCCCCCCCCATTTCGGTCTCACCCCCCGGTCAGACCCTTGGTCTCACTCAGACGGTGAGTGACGCCGTCTGAGCCGCCTTTTCGTTTTCCCGTGCCGTCTCGGCCGCGGTCGGAACACCGTGGTGGGCGATCATCGTGGTCTCGTCGAAGGGGGCGTGGCGGTCGAGCACCAGGTCGACCTGGGCCCGGTCGATCTCCTTGGTCCAGGAGCCGATCAGAACCGTGGCGACGGCGTTGCCGGTGAAGTTCGTGAGCGCACGGGCCTCGGACATGAACCGGTCGATGCCGACGATGAACCCGACACCGTCGAGCAACTGCGGTGCATGCGACTGCAGGCCGGCGGCGAGCGTCGCGATTCCAGCGCCCGAAACGCCGGCGGCACCCTTGGACGCGATGATCATGAAGACGAGGAGCCCGATCTGCTCGCCCAGGTTGAGCGGCTGGCCCATGGCGGTCGCGATGAACAGCGACGCCATCGTGAGGTAGATGGCGGTGCCGTCCAAGTTGAAGGAGTAACCGGTGGGAACCGTGACGCCCACGACCGGCTTGGACACGCCGAGGTGCTCCATCTTGGCGATCAGGCGCGGCAGCGCGGCTTCGGAGGAGGAGGTCGAGAAGATCAGCAGGTATTCGCGGCCGAGGTAGCGCATCAGCTTGAAGATGTTGACGCCGGTGACGACCTTGAGCAGGCCGCCGAGGATGACGACGATGAAGAGTGCACAGGTCAGGTAGAACGCACCCATCAGAGCGAAGAGACTGATCACGGCCTGAATGCCGGTGGCACCGACGACGGCGGCGATGGCACCGAAGGCACCGATCGGGGCGAGCCACATGACCATGATCAGGATGCGGAAGACCAGGGCCTGAACGTGCGCGATGCCTTCGAGGATCGGCTTGCCGGCCGCTCCCATCTTCTGCAGGGCGAAGCCGGCGATGAGCGCCACCAGGAGGGTCTGCAGGATGTTGCCGGCGGTCAGCGCCGAGAACAGGGTGGTCGGGATGATGCCGAGGAAGAAGTTCGTTTCGACGGCTTCCGGCGGCACGAAGGTGGTCGAGTTGAGGTCCAGACCCGAACCCGGCTTGACCAGGTTGCCCACGAACAGGCCGATGCCCAGCGCGAAGGTCGACATGATCAGGAAGTAACCCAGGGCCAGGCCGCCGATCCGGCCGACCGTGGCCGCCTTGGCGATGGATCCGATGCCGAGGACGATCGTGCAGAAGATGATCGGCGAGATCATCATCTTGATCAGGGCGATGAAGATGTCACCGAGGGGCTTGAGCGATACGGCGAATCCGTCTGCGCCACCGAAGAGCAGGCCCACGACGACGCCGAGGATCACCGCGACGATGACCGCCATATAGAGATAATGGGATTTGTCGAACTTCTTCTTCGCCGGCTTTGCAGCACGGGTGGAGGGCAGCGATGCCATGTCAAGACTCCTTTGTCTGGTAACTAGGCTGGAGGCAGGCGCCAGATGCGCCCGCGGCGAGCCGTGGTGAAGTCCACACTGGTCGACCGGGTCCGATACACCGTCGTTGCGGTCATATTGGTCACGGATGCCCGCAGGCGAACGGCCGCACACGGCGCGAAAGAAGGATGCGATGGGGCACGACTGGAGCATTGCGCGTCGCCTGTTCCTGGCGAACGCGCTCTTCATCCTCGCGATGACTGTCTTCGTGGGCACGGCCGCTTTCGTCGACGCCCGGGACCGCGGCTTCGCGGAAGCCGAGAACCGGATGCTGTCGGTCGCGACCTCGATCGCCGACAGCCCCCTGGTGCTGTCGGCCGCCCGCTCGACTGATCCGAGCCGCATCCTGCAGCCCTACGCGCTGCGAGTGTCCGAGGATGCCGGGCTCGACTTCATCACGATCATGGCCCCCGATCGCACCCGCTGGACCCACCCGACGCCGTCCGAAATCGGGCGGCCCTACATCGGCACGGTCAAGCCTGCCCTGGCCGGGGAGCCCTTCACCGAGGTCACGACCGGCACCCTCGGGCCATCCGTGCGTGCGATCGTGCCGGTCACCGATGACACGGGTGCCGTGCTCGGCCTCGTGGCCGCCGGAGTGAAGACGAGCAACCTCTCCATCGCCCTGAGCGCACGGCTGCCGGCCGTGCTGGCCGTGGCCCTGATCCTGCTGGCGGCCGGCACGGTCGCCAGCTGGCTCCTCGGACGCTACCTGAGCCGGGTCACGCTCGGCTGGGGGCCGGAACAGCTGGCCCAGCTGTTCGTCTACTACGACTCCGTGCTGCACTCCGTGCGTGAGGGGCTCGTGCTGGTCAACCTCTCCGGTGAGGTCGTGCTCTACAACGACCAGGCCGCTCGGCTGCTGGGCGTACCGGTCCGGGTGACCGCGGTGCCGTCGCCCGGACCGGGCCGGCGGGCATCCGTCGCGGCCGCGCTCAGCCTCGACCGGCTCGACCTGCCCCCGGGGCTCGGTGCCCTGCTGCAGAGCGGCCGGTCCGCGGTCGATGAAATCCACCTCACCGACACGCGCGTGCTGGTGGTCAGCCAGAAGCCCGCCCTCCTGCCCGCCGTCGGCCGCCACCAGCCCGCACCCATGGGCTGGGTCGCCACCATCCGCGACCACACGGACATGCAGCACCTGGGCAGTGAGCTGCAGTCGACGCGCACGCTCTCGGATGCCCTCCGCGCCCAGACCCACGAGCACGCGAACCGTCTGCACACCATCGTGTCCCTGATGGAGCTCGGGCGCGGTGCCGAGGCCCTCGACTTCGCGACCAGGGACCTCGAACTGAGCCAGCAGCTGACCGACGACATGATCGACTCGGTCGACGAGCCGGTGCTCAGCGCGCTCCTGATGGGCAAGTTCGCCCAGGCCAGTGAGCTCGGGGTGCTGCTGACCGTCGAGGCGGCCGGGTCGCTGTCCGATTCCGGCCTGTCGGGCCAGGACCTGGTCACCGTCGTGGGCAACCTGGTCGACAATGCCCTCGACGCGGCCGCCGGCGGTGACGCACCCCGCACCGTGCACCTGACCGTCAGGGCGACCGCTGACGCCGTGGCCATCGAGGTCGCCGACAGTGGTCCCGGCGTCGCGCCGGAGGCCGTGACCGACATCCTCCAGCGCGGGTACAGCACCAAGGAGCCGGGCGCCTACGGCCGAGGCCTGGGGCTCGCCCTCGTGCGGCAGACCGTCAAACGGCTCGGGGGCGACCTCACCATCACCCGGCGCGTGGGCGCCGTTTTCACGGTCACGCTCCCCCACCGGGACGCGGCGGGCATCAGCGCGACTCCCGGCCCGGCTACCGGCGTGGCCGTCGCGGAACCGACGGGAGCAGCGCATGGCTGAGCGGGACATCCGGGTTCTGGTCGTCGAAGACGACGCCATCGCGGCCGAGGCCCATGCGGCCTACCTCGGGCGGCTGCCCGGTTTCGTGCACGCCGGGACGGCCTCGGACGGCCATTCCGGCCTGCGCGCCCTCGCCGCGGCGTCGGCGGCCGGGCAGCCGATCGACCTCGTCCTGATGGACATGACCCTGCCCGACCTGCACGGCCTCGACGTCAGCAGACGGATGCGTGCCGCCGGCCTGACCACGGACATCATCGCCATCACGGCCGTGCGCGAACTGCAGATCGTGCGCGGTGCCGTGGCGGCCGGAATCGTGCAGTACCTGATCAAACCGTTCACCTATGCGACCTTCGCCCAGAAGCTGGCGCACTACCGGGATTTCCGGATCCACCTGGGTGCCCGCACCGCTGTGACCAGCCAGAACGACGTGGACCTCGCCTTCGCCAGCCTGCGCACACCCGCCGACCTGCCCCGGCCCAAGGGCCTGTCCGAGGGCACGCTGGGTGCGGTGATCGAGCTCCTGAAGCTGCAGACCGCGCCCGTCTCCTCCAGCGAGGTGATGGAGCAGCTCGGAATCTCGCGGGTGACCGCCCGGCGCTACCTGGAGCATCTGGCCGACACCGGAACGCTCGACCGGCAGCCCCGCTACGGAACCCCGGGACGGCCGGAGAACGAATACACCTGGAAGCGCCGCTAGGGCGGCCGGGCCCGCCCGGTGCGGCCGGTGCGGCGTCCAAACGGCGTGCCCGAACGAATTCGACGGAGATTCTGCCGGAAACAGCCCTGAACTGTACCGAAAGGGCACTTTTAGATCAGAATCTCCGTCGAATTGGCTCAGAGCCGGGCGTCGGTTTTGGCCGGGCGTCGGTTTTGGGCGGGCGTCAGAGTCCGGCGCGCTCCGCCAGACCACGCACGTAGGCCGCCTGGCCGGCGTGCTGAAGGTCGTCCGCGAGCACGCTCACCAGCCGGACCGCCAGAGTGACCGGCGGCGTCCACCGCAGGTCGACGACCCGGCCGAAATCAGCGGCGACCAGGGTCGGCAGCCACGCGACCGTGCGGGAATGGACGGCGTCGAAGTAGCCGCCCAGGTGGTCGGCGTCGGGGCGCACCTGCCCCACCTCGAGGGCGGTCTGGCCGTATCCGGTGGCGTCGTTCCCGAACGGAAGGGCGAAACGCTCCGCCCACCCGGCTGCGGTCCAGAGTTGTTTCTCCTCCATGATCTCGGACAGGTGGTCGTCCTGCACCCGGGTCAGGTGCCAGACCAGCCAGGCGACCGAGTTCGCCTGCGAATCCGGCCGGTATGCCAGAATCTCGGGGCCGGCATCCGCGAGCACGTTGTGGACTGCGCCGCGGATCCGGCCGTAGGCATCGATCAGAAGTTCGCTCGACAGCATCCGTGCTCCTTCGTCCGTTTCGAGACAGAGTAGCCCCGGCGATTCCCGCCACAACGGCACAACCCGCAGGCGCAAAAAAAAGACCGGCTTTCGAAGAAGCCGGCCCCTGCTGGTGCACCCCCCCGGACTTGAACCGGGAACCCACTGATTAAGAGTCAGTTGCTCTGCCAATTGAGCTAGAGGTGCGTATTTCTTTTTTATCCGTTCGAGCTACCCCGAACCGACTCGAAAGAGACTAACATCCTGACGCGATCCATGCGAATCGAGCCGCGACCCGGTGTGTCGCGCCAGAATAACTAGGCTGGGGAGCGTGACCGAGCCTCTGATCTACTCCCTCGACGATGACCTTGTCCTTGCGGCCGAACTCGCCGATCTGGCCGATGCGATTTCGCGCGACCGGTTCCACGCGATGGACCTCGTGGTGAGCACCAAACCCGACCGCACGCCCGTGACGGATGCCGACCAGGCGGTCGAGCGCGCCATCCGCACCCACCTGGCCGAGCGGCGCCCGACCGACGGCATCCTGGGCGAGGAGTTCGGCACCGAGGGCTCGACCATCCGGCAGTGGATCATCGACCCCATCGACGGGACGGCAGGCTTCATGCGCGGGATCCCGGTCTGGGGCACGCTGATCTCCCTCGCCATCGACGGCGTCCCCATGCTCGGCATGGTGAGCGCCCCTGCGCTCGGCAAACGCTGGTGGGCACGCACCGGAGGCGGCGCCTGGATGACCGACGAACGCACGCCCGGGGCCGCGCCCGTGCGCCTGCAGGTCTCCGGCGTGACCGAACTCGCGGACGCCTCCCTCAGCTATAACAGCATCCAACAGTGGGATGTCGCCGGTCACCTCGATGCGCTGGTCGCGCTGACCCGGCAGGTCTGGCGCACCCGGGCCTACGGCGACATGTGGTCCTACATGCTCCTCGCCGAAGGCCTGATCGACATCGCCGCCGAGTACGACCTGCAGCCCTACGACATGGCAGCCCTGGCCCCGATCGTGCAGGAGGCCGGCGGCCGCTTCACGTCGGCCGACGGCCGCCCCGGCCCGTGGCACGGCAGCGCGCTGGCCACCAACGGCCTCCTGCACGAGGCGACCCTGCGAGCGCTCCGAAACGCAGTCGCTGGCGGTACCACGGCCGAACCGGCCATCTAGACGGATGGCCGTCGCGCGCCTCCGGCTCGGTGCCCGGCTCATACTGCCGGCCCTGGTGATCGGGACCTTGACCGGATGCAGCATAATCGTCGATATGCTGCCGACGGCTCCCGTCACGGCGGCCCCGCGGACGCTCTCGCCCCTCGCCACCGTGGCCCCGGTCACCGCCCTCCTCGCCGGAGACTGTCTCACCGACTCTGCAGACGAGGCCACCCACGACGACACAGAGGCCACGAAAGAGGATGCGGGTGTGGATGCCGATGTCAGGACCATCCCCGTTCTCCCCTGCTCCGAGACTCACGACTTCGAGGTGTTCGACCGGTTCCCGGTGGCCGGCGAGGCTTTCCCCGGCGACATGGCGGTCACAGCGGCGGCCGAATCGGGCTGCGCGTCCGGGTTCGAGGGCTTCACCGGGATGCCGTATCAGGACTCCTCACTGGACTTGGACTACTTCACTCCGACCGAGCGGAGCTGGGCCGAGCCGGGCGGCCGTAACGTCGTCTGCCTGATCTTCGACCCGTCAGGCGCCGGAACCGGCAGTCTCAAGGGGGCTGAGCGCTGACATCGCTGAGCCGGGCGCGTCACACAGCGGTTATTTGAAATGATAGCTTTGAGTTAAATCCCTCAATGCTTGGAGTCTGCATGCTCTCTACCCAGTCACTGCCCCTGATCGAAGCGACACTGCCCCTGGTTGGGGAGCGCATGCCCGAGATCGCGAAGAACTTTTACGGCCGTATGCTAACCGCCCACCCCGAGCTCTTCGACGGGCTATTCAGCCGCTCGAACCAGAAGAACGGCTCGCAGCAACAGGCCCTGGCCGGCAGCATCGCGGTCTTCGCGACCCATCTGGTGAACAATCCCGAGACGACCCCCGAGGCCATGCTGTCCCGCATCGCCCACAAGCACATCTCCCTCGACATCCAGCCCGAGCAGTACGACATCGTCTACAAGTACCTCTTCGAAGCCATCGCCGACGAACTCAGCGACGTCATCACGGCCGAGATCGCAGGCGCCTGGACCGAGGTCTACTGGCTGATGGCCCACGCCCTGATCAAGATGGAAAAGGGCCTCTACGCCGGACTCGCCAGCGACAAGCCTCTCGCCCCCTGGGTCGTCATCAAGAAGGAAACCGCCGGCACCGACGCCGTCACGTTCACACTAGAGCCGGCCGACGACACCCCCGTCACACCCGCCCTGCCGGGCCAGTACGTCAGCGTCACGGCCACCATGCCCGACGGCATCCGCCAGGTGCGCCAGTACTCGCTGTCGGCCGGTACGGCCACGACCCGCGTCTTCACCACCAAGCTTGACGCTGACGGTGAGGTCTCGCCCGTGTTGCACCGTGACGTGCAGGTCGGCGACACCCTGATCCTCTCCGTGCCGTGCGGTGACATCACCCTGGATCAGGGCACCGGCCCGCTGATTCTTGCCTCGGCCGGAATCGGCTGCACGCCGAGCGCGTCGATCCTGCGTTCCCTGGTCGACACCGGCTCGAAGCGCGAGGTGCTCGTGCTGCACGCCGAGAGCAACCTCGAGCGCTGGGCGCTGCGCGACCAGATGAGCGAGGACATCGCGCTGCTCGAGGCGGCCGAACTGGAACTCTGGCTGGAGATCCCGAGCGAGGGCCACCACGAGGGTTTCATGTCGCTCGAGAACGTGACGATTCCGGAGGATGCCTCGGTCTACCTCTGCGGCCCGCTCCCGTTCATGCGCAGCCTGCGCTCACAGGCGCTGGAGTCCGGCGTGCCGGCCGAGCGCATCCACTACGAGATCTTCGGTCCCGACCTCTGGCTCGCCGGCGTCTAATTCGGGCGTCGCACTCCGCTGACAGGATCGGCCCCAGGGCAGACTTCGAACTGATTCGACCGCCTCAACTTCTTCGTAGCCCCGGACTATTATGTCCGCAAGGCCAGCGAAGGCCACCGAATGCCGCCGGCCTACCAACCCGACGAAACGAGGTGTGCCCGTGTCTGAGACCCTGGACCCCACCGAGGGGCCGTCAACGAACCGCCGCGTATCCCAGAACCGGCGGCGCCTGCGCCTCGCCGCGGTCGTCGCCGTGGTGGCGATCGCCTCGGCGCTGGTGCTCGCGCGTCTTTTTGACGGCGGCGGCGGCGCGGCGAGCGTGCAGGCGGGCAGCTCCTATGTGCCACAGACCCGCACCTACTTCCTCGCCGCCGATGAGGTCGTTTGGAACTATGCCCCGGCTGGGGCCGACCAGATCACCGGCCAACCGTTCGACGCCGCCGCAGCGGTCTTTGTGGAGTCGGGTCCGCAGCGCATCGGCAGCAGTTATCTGAAGTCGCTGTACCGCGAATACACGGATGCGTCCTTCGGCACCCTCAAGCCGCGCGCCGACGCGGACCAGCGCCTGAGCATGCTCGGCCCGGTCATCCGCGGGGTTGTTGAAGACACGATCAAGGTCGTCTTCCGCAACAATCCGGACCGACCGGCGAGCGTGCACACCCACGGCGTCTTCTACAAGAAGAGCAGCGAGGGGGCGCCCTACGACGACGGCACCGAGCCCAGCGACCAGGCGGACGATGCCGTGCCGCCGGGCGGCACCTACACCTATAGCTATGGGGTGCCGGAGCGGGCCGGGCCCATGGACGGCAGCTCGGTGATGTGGATGTACCACTCGCACACGAGCGAGGTCACGGATGACTACGCGGGACTCGTCGGACCGATGGTTATTACGAAGGTGGGTGCCGCCCGTCCCGACGGGACCCCGCGCGACGTGGACCGGGAGTTCTTCCTCCAGTTCAAGGTCAGCGACGAGAAACAGAGCCCCCATCTGGCCTGTAACATCGCCAATTTCACCGGGGACCCGGCATCCGTCGACCCGGAGGACCCGGAATTCGGGGAGAGCAACCTGATGCATTCGATCAACGGCTACGTCTTCGCCAACCAGCCGATTGACTCGCTGACCATGAAGAAGGGCGAGCGGGTGCGCTGGTACGTGATGGGGATGGGCACCGAGGTCGACCTTCACACGCCGCACTGGCACGGCAACACGGTCACCGCACTCGGGATGCGCACGGACGTCGTGAGCCTCCTGCCGGCCAGCATGATGGTAGCCGACATGGTTCCCGACGACGCCGGCACCTGGCTGTTCCATTGCCACGTGAACGACCACATCACCGCGGGCATGTTGACCCGCTATCGGGTGCTCCCCCGGTAGCGAGGGGCTCGCCCGGCGTCACGCCGACCGGACTCGGCCGACGTCACGGCTCGTCGTCCCATTCGGTTCCCTCGAGGTCGCCGCGCAGGGTTCCGGTGGCCTCGTCGACGGCCTCCCCGACGGTGACGGCGAACCGTTCCGGCGGGAACCGCCCGCTCAGCCCGTAGTCGCGCAGGTGGTCTTTCACCGGCCCCTTCATCTCGGCGAAGATCAGGGTGATCCCGCGCGAGGTGAGGAAGTCGTCGAGTTCGAGCAGCTCCTCGACGGCGGTCGTGTCGATGTCGGTGATGGGCTCGGCCGCGAGGATGACCGTTCGCACATCGCTGCCCGCCCGAGTGACCAGGCGACGCACGTAGTCGTCGAAGATGCCGCCGTTGGCGAAGAACAGCGGGGCGTCGAAGCGCACGATGACGATGCCCGGCAGCCGCTCGCCCTCCGGATGCCGCGACAGGTCGTGGTATCCGCGCAGGCCACGGATGCGACCGAGCTCGGCCCGGTAGGGGCGCCAGGCATAGCTGACGAATGCCCCGAGCGACAAGACGATCGCCACACCGATGCCCTCGATCACGCCCACCACCAGGACCCCCAGGAAGGACGCGAGCGAGAGGGCGGCATCCACTTTGTTCATCCGCACCAGCGCGATGAATCCCCTCAGGTCGACCAGCCCGGCGGCGGCGATGATGACGACCGCGGCGATGGTGGCCGACGGGAGGAAATCGGTCAGCGCCGGGGCGAGCACCATGAACACCACGATCAGCACGGCACCGACGATGCCGGTGAGCTGACTGCGGGACCCCGCGCTCTCCGCGACGGGTGTGCGCGACGAGGACGCTGACACGGGGAAGCCGCCCAGCAGGCCGCCCGCGATGTTCGACACCCCGATCGCCGCCATCTCCTGGCTGCCGTCGACGTTCTCTCCGCGGCGCGCCGCAAACGTGCGCGACAGCACGGCCGTGTCGGCGAACGCGATCAGGGCGACGCCCAGGGCGGGGAGGGCCAGCGCCGCCACATCGGCCCAGACCAGACCGCCGAGGGCCGGGGCAGGCAGCCCCTGCGGCATCGCCCCGACCACCGGGAGCGTGTCCTGCAGCCCCAGCACGGCCGTCAGGACCGTCGCCGCGACCACGGCCACGAGCACACCGGGAATGCGCGACTTTCCCCAGGACAGCCCGACGATGATGAGGAGCGACCCGAGCCCGAACAGGAGGGCCGTCACGTCGACCCGCCCATCCAGAACACCGGTGACGATGGCCGTGACGTCTCCCAGCGGCGTAGCCGAGTCGATGGAGAAACCCAGGAACGCGGGCAGTTGCGACAGGATCACCAGGATGGCCAGCGCATTGAGGTAGCCGACCCGGATCGGCTTGGAGAGAAGGTCGGTCACGAAGCCGAGGCGCAGCACCCCGCCGAGGGCCAGAATCACGCCGACCATGATCGCCAGGAGCCCGGCCAACGCGACCGCGCGCGCGTCATCGCCGACGGCCAGGGGAAGCACCACCGCCGCGATGATCGGCGCCAGCGCGGAATCAGGCCCGAGGACCAGCACCCGCGACGGTCCGAACAGGGCGTACGCGAGCAGGGGGATGATCGTGGCGTACAACCCGGTTTCGGGCGGGAGGCCGGCCACCTCGGCATAGCCGATTCCGACCGGGATCAGCAGCGCGGTCAGCACGACTCCTGCTCGTAGGTCGGGCAACAGCCACGCGCGGCGGTAGGTCAGCGCGGTGTCGACTCCCGGCACCCACCTCCGCAGCCACGTCGCAGTCATCCAGTTCCCTTCCCGGCCCCATCTTGCTGCATCCGATGTCGGTTGTGTGTCGCGAAACAGGGAAAGGGCCCGAACAACGAAAGGCCCGAACAACGAAAGGCCCGAACCTTGGGGTTCGGGCCTTTCGACTCACAGGTGTGACAGGAACCGGTGGTGGAGATGGGGGGAATTGAACCCCCGTCCACTGCTGTGGTCATATGCCTTCTACGGGTGTATCCAGTGAAATCGTTCTACTCGGCTCCGGAATTTGCCACTGGCATCTAATCCGACAAGCCCAGCCCTCGTTCAAGTCCCCCTACACCCCGCGGCTCAGAGTAGGAGCAATCTCTCTAAATGACGTCAGGATCCGGGTAGAGAGCATTCCCGGCCTGGCGGACTTCTTAGTGCGCTCGCTTAGGCAGCGAGGGCGAAGTCAGTGCGGTTTGATTTGGCACTTATTGTTTTGCAGAGATCGTTTACGAGATAACCCTGCATCCTCGACCCGCTTCTCATAATTGCGCAGGCAATGTCGAAACCGATCATCCCCCTGTGCACTCACTGCCGCCGTGGCGGCATTCAAGTGGGTTCCTGTCACACGCTGTTGAGTTTTCAATCTGCACGGCGCGACCAGATCGGCCGCTTCGTACAGCCCCTTAGCTTACAACACACCAGGGGCGGATGGCTAGTCGCCGAGGTTCTTGCGGGCGGAGATGGCCCGGTCGGACTCGCGCTTGTCCTGGCGCTCGCGCAACGTCTGGCGCTTGTCGTATTCCTTCTTGCCCTTGGCGACCGCGATCTCGACCTTGGCCTTGCCGTTCTTGAAGTACAAGCGCAGCGGCACGAGCGTGTAGCCGCCCTCTTTGGTCTTGTGGCTGATCTTGATGATCTCCTGCTTATGCATCAGGAGTTTGCGCTTGCGGCGGGGCGGGTGGTTGGTCCAGGTGCCGGCGACGTACTCCTGGATGTGCACGGCGTCGAGCCAGATCTCGCCGTTCTCGATGAAGGCGTAGCCGTCCACGAGCGAGGCCCGACCGGCCCGGAGGGACTTCACTTCGGTGCCGCTGAGCACCATCCCGGCCTCGTAGGTCTCCTCGATGAGGTAATCGTGGCGTGCCTTGCGATTGGTCGAGACGACCTTCTCGCCTATTTCCCTGGGCACGGACTTGCTCCTCAACTCGGTGTGTTTGCTCGGACGCGATACCGACCAGCCCATCAGTCTAGCGGGCTCACGGATGCCGGCCGCGGGTCAGACCTTCAGATACCGGGTAATGGCGAAGTTGGCCGAGAACGCCGCCAGCACGGCGCCGACCAGGAGCAGGATCGGAACCACCACCAGGGCGTCGTCGACCCCGACCAGCGAAAAGCTGGTCAGCCGGTCGCCCAGATAACCCTGAACGAACCAGAGCACGATTGCCATAACTGCGCCTCCCGCCAGCAGGGAGCCGAGGAGTGCGGCGAACACGCCTTCCAGGATGAACGGCGTTTGGATGAACCGGTTGGATGCCCCGACCAGCCTCATAATGCCCAGCTCCCTCCGCCGGGAGAACGCCGACAGGCGAATGGTGGTCGCGATCAGCAGGGCCGCCGCCACAAGCATCAGCGAGGCGATCCCGATCGCGGTGTAACTGGCCACATTCAGCACGGCGAAGATCTGATCCAGGTACTTGCGCTGGTCGGCCACGTTCTCGACCCCCGATACCCCGGACAAGCTCTCGACGAGAACGTCGGACTGCGAGGGGTCCTTCAGGTTCACCCAGAACGTCTGGTTCAACTGGTCGGGGGTGACGTAGTCTGCCACCGGGTTGCCCGAGAACTGCTTCTTGAAGTTCTCGAACGCCTGGTCGTGGGTCTCGAAGTAGTACTTGTCGATGAACGGTGCCAGGGTGGGCGATTCGAGCTGAGCCGTGACCGTGTCGATCTGTTCCTGCGTCGCCTCACCGGCGGTGCAGGTTTCACCGGGCGAGATCGCGGTGCACATGTAGATGCCCACCTGCGCGCGGTCGTACCAGAAGTTCTTCATCTGGCCGATCTGCATCTGCATCAGCACGGCGACACCGACGAAGGTCAGCGAGATGAACGTCACGAGCACGACGGATACAACCATGGAGGCGTTGCGGCGCAGGCCGTTGGCGGCTTCGGAGAGCACGAGTCCGAGTCTCATCGGGTGGGCCCTACATTCTGTTCGCCGGTCTGGTCCGGTTTCTCACCCGGAGCGCGCAGCCCGAGCTTCTCGGCCAGGGTCAGTTGCTCCGGCACGTCGTGCTGGGTGGTCGAGGGCGCGGGGCGGGTCATGGCGGGGCCCCCGTCCGCGGCATCCGTCCCAGTGCCCTGTGCGGTGTCGTTGCTGGAATCGGTGCTCTGCACCGGGTGCGCCTGCGTGCCGGTCCTGCCTCTGTCGGCGGCAGCGAGAACGGCCTGGCGGGCGGCCTCTCTGGCCTCGACCAGGGGAACCGGAACCGGTGCGAAGAAGCGGGGCGGCTGGGCGGCGCGCACGGTCGCGGGTTCGGCCACCGGCTCCGTCGCCGGCTCGGCGGGCGATCCGCCGGGCGGCAGGACGGCCGGTTCGGCAGCGGCGGGGTGCACGAGCGGCGCGGACGCCGCGGGTGCGAAGACGGATGCCGCGGGTGCGGACCGGCGTCCGGTGCCGGCCATGACGGTGGGGATGGCCGAGGTGGCGTAGCCGCCCTGACGCTCGTCGCGCACGATCTTGCCGGCCGCCAGCTCGATCACGCGGCGCTGCATCTGGTCGACGATCCCGGCCTCGTGCGTGGCCATGACCACGGTGGTGCCGCCGGCGTTGATGCGTTCCAGCAGCGCCATGATGCCGGCGCTGGTGGTGGGGTCGAGGTTTCCGGTGGGCTCGTCGGCGAGCAGAACCTGCGGCTTGTTGACGATGGCCCGCGCAATCGCCACCCGCTGCTGTTCACCACCGGAGAGCTCGTGCGGCAAGCGCTGGGCCTTCTCGGCCAGACCGACCATCTCCAGGGTGTCGGGCACGGCTTCCTGGATGTAACCACGGGACTTGCCGATGACCTGCAGGCTGAAGGCCACGTTGTCGAACACGCTCTTGTTGGGCAGCAGGCGGAAGTCCTGGAAGACGACTCCGAGGTTGCGGCGGAAGTATGGCACCTTGCGGTTCGAGATCGACCGGAGGTCCTGCCCGAGCACGTGGATGCTGCCGCTGGTGGGTTTGTCCTCCTTCAGCACGAGGCGCAGGCAGGTTGACTTGCCCGAGCCGGACGCGCCGACAAGGAAGACGAACTCACCACGCAGAATCTCGACACTGATGGCGTCCAGGGCGGGTCGGTTCGTTCCCGGATATTGCTTGGTGATGGTGTCAAAACGGATCATGGCCCTTTGAGCCTAAGCAGCCATCCTGAGATTTCTCACAGCGACATACCTATTGCGACAACAGGTGGCGCGACGGAAGAGAGGCTCGCTAGTCCTGCGGAGCCTGTTTGCGCCAGCGGATTCCGGCAGCGATGAAGCCGTCGAGGTCGCCGTCGAAGACCTGGCTGGGGTTGTTGACCTCGTAGTTGGTGCGCAGGTCCTTCACCATTTGGTAGGGCGCGAGCACGTAGCTGCGCATCTGGTCGCCCCAGCTCGCGGTGATGACGCCGGCCAGTTCCTTCTTCGTTGCCGCCTCCTGCTCGCGCTGCAGCAGGAGCAGCCTGGACTGGAGCACGCGCATGGCGGCGGCCCGGTTCTGGATCTGGCTCTTCTCGTTCTGGCAGCTCACGACCGTGCCCGTGGGCAGGTGGGTGATCCGCACGGCGGAGTCGGTGGTGTTCACCGACTGGCCGCCGGGGCCGCTGGAGCGGAAGACATCGACCCGGATGTCGTTCTCGGGCACCTCGATCGATTCGGTCTGCTCGATCAACGGGACCACCTCGACGGCGGCGAACGAGGTCTGGCGTTTGCCGGCCGAGTTGAAGGGGCTCATCCGCACCAGGCGGTGCGTTCCGGCCTCGACGCTCAGGGTGCCGAACGCGTACGGGGCATCCACCTGGATCGTCGCGGACTTGATGCCGGCCTCTTCGGCGTAACCCACGTCGAGCACCTGCACCGGGTAGTCGTGCTGCTCGGCCCAGCGCAGGTACATGCGCAGCAGCATCTCGGCGAAGTCCGCCGCATCCACCCCGCCGGCCCCCGAACGGATGGTGATGACGGCCGGGCGGATGTCGAACTCGCCGTTGAGCAGGGTGTGCACCTCGAGCTCGCCCAGCACTTTCTGCAGGCTCGCCAGCTCGGCCGTGGCCTCGTCGGCGGATTCCTGGTCACCTTCGGCGTTGGCCAGTTCGACCAGCACCTCGAGGTCGTCGAGGCGGCTCTCGATGCTCACGATTCGGGCGAGCTCCGACTGGCGGTGGCTGAGCTCGCTGGTCACCTTCTGGGCGTGCGCGGAGTCATCCCACAGGTCGGGCGCTCCCGCCTGTTCGTTCAGGTCGGCGATATCCGTGCGGAGTCGATCAATGTCGATCACCGACCGGATGTCGCCGAACGTGGCCCGCATCGCGGCGATCTGCTCCGAAAAGTCCAGCTCAATCATGTCAAACCCCAGCCTACCGGGCGGGTTGACGGAGCGCGGGCTGAAGCACCCGGGCTGAAGTAGCATCGAGGAGCCATGAGTATCGCCGAGCGCCCCTTCAGCCTCCGCTCCGTCGCACTCGCGGCGTTCCTGCCGACCCTGCTGTTCTCGATCGGCGAGGGCGCCATCATCCCGCTGATCCCGATCGTGGCCAACGACCTGGGCGCCTCCCTCGCGGTCGCCGGGTTCATCGCGGCCATGATCATGGTGGGCGAACTCGTCGGCGACATCCCGAGCGGGTGGGTGGTGTCCCGCATCGGCGAGCGCAACGCGATGATCTGGGCCGCCATGCTCGCGGTCATCGCCGTGTTGATCTGCATAGCAGCCCCGAACCCGTGGGTGCTGGGGATCGGGATCTTCCTGATCGGCCTGGCCACCGCCGTCTTCGCGCTGGCGCGCCACGCCTTCATGACCAGCTACGTGCCGCTGGCCTTCCGGGCCAGGGCGCTGTCGACCCTCGGCGGCATTTTCCGGGCCGGCTGGTTCGTCGGCCCGTTCATCGCGGCCGGACTCATCCGTCTGACCGGGGGCACGGAGGCCGTCTTCTGGGTGTTCGTGGTCTGCTGTCTCGGCGCGGCCACCATGCTCCTCCTCCTGCCTGACCCCGCAAGCACCTTCGGTGGCCCCGAACTGGCCAGAGCACCGGATGGCACGGTGCATCCGGCCGGCCAGGAGCTCGCGGCCGAGGAATCACA
The DNA here is from genome assembly GCF_004403075.1 of Cryobacterium sp. TMT2-10. Lineage (NCBI taxonomy): Bacteria > Bacillati > Actinomycetota > Actinomycetes > Micrococcales > Microbacteriaceae > Cryobacterium > Cryobacterium sp. TMT2-10. The sequence goes on from NZ_SOGW01000017.1 coordinate 16,731, forward strand.
GGGACTGTTCCGCACCATCTGGGGTTACCGGGCCGTTCTCCTGAGGCTGGGCACGGGCGCGGGCCTGATCGGGGCCATGCGGGCGTCCCGCACCGTGCTCCTCCCGCTCTGGGCGGTCAGCATCGGCATCAGCGTGCCCGACATCGCCCTGATCATCGGCATCGCGGGTGCGGTCGACTTCGCCCTGTTCTACGCCAGCGGCCAGATCATGGACCGTTTCGGCCGGATGTGGACCGCTCTCCCGTCGATGATCGGGCTGGGAGCCGGGCACCTCATCCTCGCGTTCACGCACGACCTGCCGACCAACGTGGAGTGGTTCATCGCGGTGGCGATGATCCTGGCTCTGGCGAACGGGATCGGCAGCGGGCTGCTGATGACCCTGGGCGCCGACCTCGCCCCGAAGAACACCAGCCCGGCACCGTTCCTCGGCGCCTGGCGGTTCACCGCCGACCTGGGCGGCGCCGTCGCCCCCCTGGCCGTGGCCGGCCTGACCGCGGTGGCGACCGTGTCGCTGGCCAGCGGCGTGATGGGCGTGTTCGGGCTGTTCGGCGCCGTGATCCTCGGGCGCTACATCCCCCGCTACGCGCCGCGCCGGCCGCGACCGCGCCCCTGATCCGCACCGGGCGAACGGCCGAGGGAATGCGGGTCGGCCCGGTGGCGTTTAATGGTCGTATGCCCCTCATCGGAGAATACGAGCCCGGCACCCAGCAGTGGGTGCGCGACCAGGTCGACCTGTACGAAAGCTCCGGCGGCACGCAGGGCACCACGTTGCGCGGGATGCCCGTCATCGTGCTCACCACCCTCGGCGCGAAGTCGGGCAAGTTGCGCAAGACCCCACTGATGCGCGTAGAACACGAAGGCGCCTATGCCGCCATCGCCTCCCTCGGCGGCAGCCCGAAGAACCCCATCTGGTACGGCAACGTGCTGGCCCACCCGCACGTGGAGCTGCAGGACGGCCCGCACCGCCAGGACATGCTGGCACGCGAGGTCACCGGCACCGAACGCGCGAAGTGGTGGGAGCGGGCCGTGGCCGCGTTCCCCGACTACGCCGCCTACGAGAAGAAGACGAACCGGGTCATCCCGGTGTTCGTGCTCGAGCCCGTTCCCGTCGCCGCCTCGGCCGCCTCGGCCGCCGCCGCCTCCTCCGCCGCCTCCTGACGGTGGCGCGCGCGCAAACCCGGGGCCCGCAACTCGACCGCATCGTGCTGACCGGACTGACGGATGCCGACGGTGGCGACCTCCGCGCCGGTGACAGCCGGGAAGCGGAACGATTCACCGGCTGCGACCTGTCCGGCAGGGACCTGACCGGCATCGGTTTCCAGGAGTGCGAGCTGCGCGGAGTCTCCCTCAGCGATTCGCAGCTGCGCGGGGCATCCGTCGCCGACTGCGTGGCCGGAGAGCTGCACGCCGCCGTCTTCAGCGCGCCCCGCTCCAGTTGGCGGGGCGTTTCGGTCGAGCACTCCCGGCTCGGCTCGGTCGAGCTCTACGAGGCCACCCTGCGCTCCGTTCAGATCGACGGGTCAAAGCTCGATTTCGTGAACCTGCGCGGCGCGACACTCACCGACGTACTGCTCTCTAACTGCATTATCGAAGAGCTCGACCTGGGCGGGGCCACCGTGCAGCGCCTGGAACTGCGCGACTGCCGCATCGGCACCCTCGACGTGACGCGCGCGACGCTCAAGGACGTGGACCTGCGCTCGAGCGATTTCAGCGCCGTCCACGGGCTCGAGGGGCTGCGCGGCGCAACGATCGACGACGCACAGCTGAGCCTGCTGGCGCCGCTGCTCGCCGCCCACCTGGGCATCATCGTCACCTAGCCGTCCCCTGCCCTAGGAGCGTGTGTCAGTAACGCCTATTCGAAGTTGATGCGACGAGATCCGGGCCGATTTGGCCGCAGCGGGCGGGGCGTTGCTGTGGCGGTCGTCGTG
>NZ_SOGW01000043.1:0-26586 GCF_004403075.1 Cryobacterium sp. TMT2-10
CCCGAGCCGGACGGGATGGCGTCGCTCACCTTCTACGCCAGCGCGGAGAAGGCGCAGGCCGCGTACGAACGGGTGACGCTGATGGCCCTGAGCCTGCAGTGCAAGGAGGAGGAACGAACCCTGACCCAGTTGAAGGCGGACGTGTTCGAGGACCTCATCCTCGACGGGGTGACGCCGTCGGGACTCGGCAAGGGGATCCGCGGTTCGGTGAACATCACGGTCCCGGTGTTCAGTCTGATGGGTCTCAACGACGAACCGGCCCATCTGGAGGGTTACGGCCCGATCGACGCGGACACCGCGCGGCGGATCGCGGCTGGGGCGCCGAGCTTCACCCGGCTTCTGGTGCATCCGGCGACGGGGGTGGTGCTCTCGGTCGGCCGGGACCGGTACAAGGTGCCCAAAGACCTCAAGAAGTACCTGCGGGTGAGGGACGAGACCTGCCGGTTCCCCGGCTGCAACCGGTCGGCGGCGCATGCCGACCTTGACCATTCGCTGGACTGGCAGTTCAACGGGCTGACCGCCGAGGACAACCTCGCCCACCTGTGTCCGCCGTGCCACGCGCTGAAAAGCGAGACCCGGTGGACGGTGAAACACCTGGAGGCCGGCACCCTGAGGTGGACCTCGCCGAGCGGGCGCGCATTCGTGACCGAGCCGGCCACCTGCATCCGTGCAGTGGTGCCGGAACCGCCGCCGCCCGAGGCGGAGACTCTGTCACGGCCCGCGCCTTCAGAGACCGGCTTCTGCGCCTCGATTCTCAGTCGAAGTCGAGGCTGAGCTTGCGCAGGAGGGAGGCGAGGTTCGCCTGATCGGCCGGGGTCAGGGTGGAGAGCAGTTCGGCCTCGGCGTCGACTAGCCGGGTGATGGCGGCATCCACCCGGGTGAGGCCGGCCGGGTTCATCCCGACGAAGATGCCCCGCCTGTCATTGGGGTCCGTGCGGCGGGTGACCAGTCCGCGTTCGACCAGGCGGTCGATCCGGTTCGTCATCGTGCCGCTGGAGACCAGCGTCTGCTGCAGCAGCGCCTTGGGGCTCAGTTCGTAGGGCTCGCCCGCGCGGCGCAGCGCCGAGAGCACGTCGAACTCCCACGAGTCCAGTTCCGAGCGGGAGAAGGCGGTGCGGCGGGCGCGGTCCAGATGCTTGGCGAGACGGCCCACCCGGGAGAGCACCTGCAAGGGGGCGAAATCGAGGTCGGGCCGTTCGCGCAACCAGGCGTCAACGATTCGGTCGACTTCGTCATGTACGGGCATCCGTCTATTATCCCGGTCGGCCGTGCAAACCGGGATGTTCGGTGGGTCTTCGGGCACCCGGCGCGGTGTTCGGCTTGATATCTGGCAGACTTGTCACCGTTGGTCGGCCCTCGGTCGGCGAATTCCGCCGTGGTGTAATGGCAGCACGACAGCCTTTGGAGCTGTTAGGTCTAGGTTCGAGTCCTGGCGGCGGAGCATTGCTGCAGACAAAGCGGCGCCATTCCCCGGTCTTCCCCGGCCGGCCAGACCGAAGCTTGAGGAAAAAACGTGACTGACCCCAGACTCGCCATCGTCGTGCTGGCCGCCGGCCAGGGCACCCGAATGAAGTCCAGCACCCCGAAGTTGCTGCACCAGCTCGCCGGGCTCCCCATTCTGAGCCACGTCCTGGCGACATCCCAGGCGCTGGATGCCGCGCACGTGGTCACGGTCGTGCGCCACGAACGCGACCAGGTGGCCGCTCTCGTGCAGTCCGACCTGCCGGAGAGCCTGATCGTCGACCAGGACGACCTGCCCGGCACCGGCCGGGCCGTTGAGCAGGCCGTGGACGCCCTCCCGGGGGACTTCGACGGCGACGTCCTCGTCGTCAGCGGCGACGTCCCGCTGCTCAATGCCGCCACGCTGGCCAGCTTCGTCAGCGCGCACCGTGAACGCGACGTCTCGGCCACCGTGCTCTCCTCCTTCCCGGATGACGCCGCCGGCTACGGCCGCATCGTGCGCTCGGAGGAAGGCGCTTTCGACCGCATCGTCGAGCAGAAGGACGCGACCAGCGAGGAACGCGCCATCACCGAGACCAACGCCGGGGTCTACGTTTTCCGGTTGAAGGAACTGCGCGACCAGCTCGCCAATGTCACCACCGAGAACGCGCAGGGTGAGAAGTACCTCACCGACGTGATCGGCCTGCTGCGCCAGTCCGGCTCAGAGGTGCGCGCCGTGCCCGTGGCGGACGCCTGGCTGGTGGCCGGCATCAACGACCGCGCCCAGCTCGCCGAGACGGCGCGCCAGCTCAACGGCCTCATCGTCTACGGCTGGCAGCTGGCCGGCGTGACCGTTCAGGACCCGGCCACGACCTGGATCGACCTCAAGGCGAAGCTGGCACCGGATGTCACCATCCGGCCGGGCACGCAGATTCTCGGCTCCACCGTGATCGAGACCGGCGCCGTGGTCGGCCCGGACACCACCCTCGTCGACTGTGAAATCGGCGAGAACGCGGTCGTCAAGCGCACGGATGCGACGCTCGCCGTGATCGGCGCGGGCGCATCCGTCGGCCCGTTCGCGTACCTGCGTCCGGGAACGATTCTGGGCGCCGACGGCAAGATCGGCACGTTCGTCGAGACCAAGAACGCGACCATAGGCATGGGCAGCAAGGTGCCGCACCTGAGCTATGTCGGCGATGCCACGATCGGCGTGCAGTCGAACGTCGGGGCCGGCACGATCTTCGCCAACTACGACGGCGTGAACAAGAACCACAGTGAGATCGGGTCCCACGTGCGCACCGGGTCGCACAACGTGTTCGTCGCGCCGATTAGGATTGGGGACGGAGCATACACGGGAGCCGGCACCATCGTCCGCAAGGACGTGCCGGCCGGGGCTTTGGCCCTCACCGTGGCCCCACAACGCAATATGGACGGCTGGGTACAGACCAACCGCCCAGGAACCGACGCGGCGGCGGCTGCGGCAAAGAGCGGAGACTAGGTGTCTGGAATCAAGACCAGCGGCGAGAAGCGACTTGTATTGGTTTCGGGGCGAGCACACCCCCAACTGGCACTGGACATCGCCACGGAACTTGGTACCGAACTCGTTCACACCGACGCCCGAACCTTCGCGAACGGCGAGATCTACGCCCGCTTCGATGAGAGCGTGCGCGGCTCCGACACCTTCGTGATCCAGTCGCACACCAACCCGATCAACGAGTGGCTGATGGAACAGCTGATCATGGTCGACGCACTCAAGCGGGCATCCGCCAAGCGCATCACGGTGGTTGCACCGTTCTACCCCTACGCCCGCCAGGACAAGAAGGGCCGCGGCCGCGAGCCGATCTCGGCCCGGTTGATCGCGGACCTGTTCAAGGTCGCCGGCGCCGACCGGATCATGGCCGTCGACCTGCACGCCGCCCAGATCCAGGGCTTCTTCGACGGCCCCGTCGACCACCTCTTCGCCATGCCCGTGCTGCTCGAGCACTTCAAGGAGAAGCTCGACCCGGCCACCCTCACGGTCGTCTCGCCGGACATGGGGCGCGTGCGCGTCGCCGACATCTGGAGCGACAAGCTCGGCGCGCCGCTGGCCATCATCCACAAGCGCCGCGACCCGAAGGTCGCCAACCGGGTGTCCGTGCACGAGATCGTGGGCCAGGTCGAGGGCCGCGTCTGCCTGATCGTCGACGACATGATCGACACCGGACGCACCATCGTGCTCGCGGCCGAGGCCCTGCGCGCCGCCGGAGCGATCGGCGTCGTCGTCGCGGCGACCCATGCCGTGTTCAGCCACCCGGCGCTGGAGCTGCTGCAGAACCCGGCGATCTCCGAGGTCGTCGTCACCGATACCCTGCCGATCCCCGAGGAGAAGCGCTTCCCCACGCTCACCGTCCTGCCGATCGCCCCGCTGCTGGCACGCGCCATCCACGAGGTGTTCGACGAGGGTTCCGTCACGTCGATGTTTGAGGGCGCCGCGTAGGCCCCGTTTTCGCTGAGTGGACTCTGGCCGGTCGTTGACGGATGTCGACGGCCGGCCAGAGGTCTGTCCGGGCCCGGTCAGGGGCAGGAGCTCAGAGAACGAGCTGGAGCACGATCGTGACCGGGTCTAGGCCGGTACGACCGTCTCCGGCGCCCGCGGTGCCGCCGGGATGATGCCGAGCGGGATGACGTAGGTCTCGCGCTCGTTGATGTCGATCGCGTAGCACTGCCAGCCGAAGCCTCCCGGCCCGGTCAGGTCGAAGCGCGCGTCCGAGCCGACGGCGACGGGGTAGTAGCGGGCCGTGGCGACACTGCACGCGTTGGCGGCGGTTCTCGACGCGATCTGCACGGTCGTCAGGATGCCCGGCACGATCAGGGCCACCAGCCCGAGCACGACGACGATGCGCATCAGGGCCATGGTGCGCCGGCTGCGCAGGGGCCGCGCGGCATCCTGCGGCTCGTAGCCGGAGAGTTCGGGGTGGTCGTCGCTCGTCATCAGGCTCCCAGTATCGCAAACCCGGCTCCTGATCGCGCGAAGAACCAATTCGACGGAGCTTCTGCTCTAAAACCCGCGTTGCGGAGCGAAAGTGGCCATTTTCGGCAAAATCTCCGTCGAATTCGTTAGTCGACGTCGTGACTAGTGCGAGGAACCCTCGGTCGCGATCTCGGTGCGGTCGCCCGACCACAGCGTGTGGAACGTGCCCGGCATGTCCACCCGCTTATAGGTGTGCGCGCCGAAGAAGTCACGCTGGCCCTGCACGAGGGCGGCGGGAAGCCGTTCGCTGGCGAGCGAGTCGAAGTAGCTGAGCGCCGAGGCGAACCCGGGAACCGGGATACCGGACAGCGCGGCCGTGGACACCACTCGGCGCCACGCCGACTCGCCGTCGGCGACGGCCTGGGCGAAGTACGGGTCGACGAGCAGGGACGTGATCGACGGGTCGTTGGCGTACGCGTCAACGATGCGGTTCAGGAACTGGGCCCGGATGATGCAGCCGCCGCGCCAGATCGTGGCGATGGCGCCCTTGTCGACGGTCCAGCCGTACTTGACCGCACCGGCGATGATCGCGTCGAAGCCCTGCGCGTACGCGACGACCTTCGACGCGTACAGCGCCTGGCGCACGTCGTCCTGGAAAGTGTGGCCGACGACGGCGATCTCCGGGCGGGCGGTGATGGCGGCGCGCACGGGGACGCGCTGCTCCGGGTGGCTGGACACGGCGCGGGCGAAGACGGCCTCGGCGATGCCGCCGACGGGCACGCCCAAATCGAGCGCGTTCTGCACGGTCCAGACGCCGGTGCCCTTGGAACCGGCCTCGTCGAGCACGATGTCGATGAACGGCAGGCCGGTCTTCGCGTCCACCTGGCGCAGCACCTCGGCGGTGATCTCGATCAGGTAGCTCTCGAGGTCGCCCTGGTTCCACTCGGTGAACACATCGGCGATGGCGGCGGGGGAGTGCCCGGTCACCTTCCGCAGCAGGTCGTACGCCTCGGCGATGAGCTGCATATCGGAGTATTCGATGCCGTTGTGGATCATCTTGACGAAGTGACCGGCGCCATCCGTGCCGATGTGGGTGACGCAGGGCACGCCGTCGACGACGGCCGCGATCGACTCGAGGATGGGGCCGAGGGTCTTGTACGCCTCCACCGATCCGCCGGGCATGATGCTGGGCCCCTTGAGGGCGCCCTCCTCGCCGCCGGAGATGCCGGCGCCGACGAAGTTCACGCCGGTGGCGCGCACATCCTTCTCGCGGCGAATCGTGTCCTGGAAGTCGGCGTTGCCGCCGTCGACGATGATGTCGCCGGGTTCGAACAGGGCGGTCAGCTGGCTGATCACGGCATCCGTGCCCGTGCCGGCCTGCACCATGATGATCGCGGTGCGCGGCTTCTGCAGCGAGGCGACGAAATCCTCGATCGTCTCCGAGGCCACGAAACCGGCCTCGGGGTGCTCGGTGGTGAGGAGGCGGGTGCGCTCGGGGGAGCGGTTGTACACCGCGACCGTGTTGCCCGCACGGCTGGCCAGGTTGCGGGCGAGGTTCGAGCCCATCACCGCCAGTCCTACTACGCCAATGTTTGCCTGTGCTGCGCCGGTTTCGGCCACGTTTGCTCCTTCAGCTACTTGTTCTCAAATCTTTTTCAAGGTTAGCCGGTCGCCGCGAACCGGTGCGGGGAGTGACCGGGGCGCCCCGGTACGGATGCCGCGGGCCGGGTTCGCGGGACTCCCGCGCCTCCGCTAGACTTACGAATTGAACTTCGGCGAGGGCTGCCGCACGACCGGGAAACCGGCTGCGCGGCATCCGTTATCGACGCGGCGGAATGCTTTACGGCCTTTCCTCACGCTGACACGCGTTCGAGTTGAATCACACCCCCACTCTTCACCGGCCCCGGCCCGTGAACCAGATCTGGGCCGTAGCGGTCCGCAAGGAGAAACACCATGGCTGACGCCACCAACAAGATTGTCGCCGACCTGCGCGTGAAGTTCGGCAAGGGCGCGGCCCGCAAGCTGCGCGTGCTGGGCAAGATCCCCGCCGTCATGTACGGCCACGGCACCACCCCGGTCCACGTCGCGCTCCCCGCGCACCAGATCGGACTGCTGCTGCGCCGCGCGAACGCCGTCCTCGAGCTGGAGATCGACGGCAAGAGCCACCTGACCCTGGTCAAGGACGTTCAGAAGGATCCCTTCCTGCAGATCATCGAGCACCTCGACCTCATCGTCATCCGCAAGGGTGAGAAGGTCCAGGTCGAGGTTTCCGTGCACGTGACCGGCGAGCCGGCTCCCGGAATGGTCGCCGATCTGGACACCAAGACCCTGCTGCTCGAGGTCGAGGCCATCAACATCCCGCAGAACCTCCCGCTCTCCATAGAGGGCCTCGAGGACGGCGCGCAGATTCACGCGAAGGACGTCGAGATCCCCGAGGGTGCCACGCTCATCTCCGACGAAGACGCCGTCGTCGTGTCCGTGCACCTGCCGGTCCTCGAGGAAGAAGAGGAAGAGGAAGAAGAAGAGGGTACCGAGGGCGCCGAGGGCGAAGCCGAGGCCGCTCCCGCCGAGTAGTCATCCCCTTCTGGTTTCGTCGTAAGCGGAGGATTCCCCTGGACGAGAATCTCTGGCTCGTAGTCGGGCTCGGTAACCCCGGGCCCGACTACGCCGGAAACCGGCATAACGTCGGCCACATGGTGGTCGACGTGCTTGCCGATCGGCTCCAGAGCAGATTTCGGGGCCACAAGACCAATTCGGCCGTCGCCGAGGGACGCAGTTTCCCCGGCGGCCCGAAGCTTGTGCTCGCCAAACCGAATACGTTCATGAACGTGTCCGGCGGGCCCGTCGCGGCGCTGCTGCGCTTCTATTCCCTGCAGCCGTCCCACCTGATCGTCGTGCACGACGACCTCGACCTTCCCTTCGACACCCTGAAGATCAAGGTCGGCGGCGGCCACGGCGGCCACAACGGGTTGCGGGACATCATCGCCGCCACGGGAACGAACGACTTCGTGCGCATCCGGGCCGGCATTGGTCGTCCTCCCGGCCGGCAGCCCGCGGCCGATTTCGTGCTGCACGACTTCGCCTCGACCGAACGCGCCAACCTGCCCATCCTGCTCACGGATGCCGCCGACGCGATCGAGCTGATCGCCGCGGAGGGCGTCGTCGCCGCCCAGCAGAAGGTGCACGCGCCCTGACCGGCCCCGGATAGTTCCCGTTCCGGTCGAGAGTGACCGGCAGAACGGGCACTCTCGACCGGAACGGGAACAGCCGCGGCTCCCGGGTGGCCCGGATACCCCGGGCGGCGCTCAGCCGGGTTGCGTAGACTCGTCTGGTGACTCTTCAGGGCTTAATTGCCACACTTTCGCGCGCCTCCACATTCGACAACGCCCTCGCCTTCGCGAACCGGGACGTTGATTTTTCCCTCACCGAGGGCCTTCGCGCGCCCCTGGTCGCGGCGCTGCTCGAGCAGCGCGTGCGGCTGGACAAGGCGCCTGCCCTGCTCGTGATCACCGCCACCGGCCGTGAGTCCGAGTCGCTGCACGAGAACCTGGCCTGCTTCGCCGCCGACGCGGAGATCATCGACTTCCCGGCCTGGGAGACCCTCCCGCACGAACGGCTCAGTCCCAGCGCCGAAATCGTCGGAAAGCGCCTGCACGCCCTGCGACGGATGCGGGAGTGGGAGGAGAGCGACGCGGCCACCCGGCACCCCCTGGTCGTGATCGCTTCGGTGCGCGCCGCGCTGCAGCCGGTAGCGGACAACCTCACCGACTACGAGCCGATCGACCTGAGCGTCGGCCAGCGCGGCCACGACCTGAGCGCGATCGCGCTGCAGCTCGTCAACGTCGCCTACGCGCGGGTGGACATGGTCACCCGGCGCGGCGAATTCGCCGTGCGCGGCGGCATCCTCGACGTCTTCCCGCCGGTGGCCCCGCACCCCTACCGGGTCGAGTTCTTCGGCGACGAGGTCGAACAGATCCGGGCGTTCTCGGTGGCCGACCAGCGTTCCCTGCCCGACCCGGTCGCGTCGGTCAGCCTGCCGCCGAGCCGCGAACTGCTGCTCAGCCCCGCCGTGCGCCAGCGCGCCCGGGAGATGCAGCACGAGTTCCCGAGCCTGTCCGGCCTGCTCGCCAAGATCGCGGAGGGCATCCCGGTCGAGGGCATGGAGAGCCTCGCCCCGGCCCTGGTTGACCGGCTCGTGCCGATCACCCACTACCTCCCCAGGGAGGCGGCCGTGGCCGTCATCTCGCCCGAGCGGGTCGCGTCGCGGGCGATCAGCCTGGCCGAGACCAACCGGGAGTTCCTCGGGGCAGCCTGGAGCGCCGCGACCGCCGGCGCCGAGGCGCCGATCGACCTTGAATCGGGTGACTTCCTCACCCTCGGCCGGCTCCGCGAATCGGTGAAGTTCAGCGCGCCGGGCGCCCCGGCCTCCGCGCACGTGTGGTGGACCCTCAGTTCCTTCCAGGCGGCGCCGACGGATGCCCCGGTGCTGCCCGAACACCGCGAAATCGACGACCTGCTCACCGTGCGGGTCGAGGGTGACGCCGTTCCGAGCTTCCAAGGCAGCGTGGAGGGTGCCGTCGGCCACCTCGCCGAACGGCTGAAGGCGGGCTGGACCGTGGGCATCGTCGCCCAGGGTGCCGGGCTAGTCGAACGCGCCGCGGACGTCCTGGCCGAACACGAACTCCCGGCCCGGTCGGTCGCGGAGTGGCCCGCCGACCCCGAACCCGGCATCGCGTACCTGCTGAAGGCATCCGTCGATCACGGTTTCGAACTGCCGGAGACCAAATTCGCGCTGGTCAGCGAATCCGAGTTCTACGGCCGCACCGTCGGCTACGACGCCCGTCAGGTGAAGAAGCTCGCCAGCCGGCGCAAAAACGTCGTCGACCCGCTGCAGCTGAAGGCCGGGGACCACGTCGTGCACCAGACGCACGGTATCGGCCGGTTCATCGAACTCACCCAGCGCGAGGTGTCCAGCGGCGGGCGCAACCCGGTGAAGACCAAGCGCGAATACCTCGTGCTCGAGTACGCCCCCTCCAAGCGCGGTCACCCGGGCGACAAACTGTTCGTGCCCACCGACCAGCTCGACCTGGTCAGCCGTTACGTCGGCGGCGAGGCGCCCGCGCTGAGCAAGATGGGCGGCAGCGACTGGTCCGCCGCGAAGACCAAGGCGCGCCGTGCCGTGCGGGACATCGCCGTGGAGCTGGTCAAGCTCTACTCGGCACGGATGGCCAGCAAGGGTCACGCTTTCGGACCGGACACCCCCTGGCAGCGCGAGCTGGAGGAGGCGTTCCCGTTCGCGGAGACGCCCGACCAGCTCACCACCATCGACGAGGTCAAGGCCGACATGGAACGGCCCATCCCGATGGACCGGCTGCTCTCCGGCGACGTCGGCTTCGGCAAGACCGAGGTGGCCGTGCGCGCCGCGTTCAAAGCCATCCAGGACGGCAAGCAGGTCGTGATGCTCGTGCCGACGACCCTGCTCGTTCGCCAGCACATGGAGACGTTCCAGGAGCGTTTCGCCGGGTTCCCGGTGCACCTGCGCGCCCTGAGCCGGTTCCAGACCGAGAAGGAATCCCGGGAGACCATCGCCGGGATGCTCGACGGAACTGTCGACCTGGTCATCGGGACGCACCGGCTCCTGTCCGACTCCATCGTGTTCAAGGACCTCGGCCTCGTCATCATCGACGAGGAGCAGCGCTTCGGAGTGGAGCACAAGGACGCGCTGAAGAAGCTCAAGACCAACGTGGACATCCTCGCGATGAGCGCCACGCCCATCCCGCGCACCCTCGAGATGGCGGTCACCGGCATCCGGGAGATGTCGACCCTGGCCACCCCGCCGGAGGACCGGCACCCGATCCTCACATTCGTCGGCCCGTACTCCGACCGCCAGGTGGCCGCGGCCATCCGGCGCGAGCTGCTGCGGGAGGGACAGATCTTCGTCGTGCACAACCGGGTATCGAGCATCAACAGGGTCGCCGCCCAGTTGGCCGAGCTGGTGCCGGAGGCCCGGATCGCGGTCGCCCACGGCCAGCTGCCGGAGGCCCAGCTCGAGCAGGTCGTCGTGGATTTCTGGGAGCGCAAGTTCGACCTGCTCGTCTCGACCACGATCATCGAGACCGGCCTCGACATCGCCAATGCGAACACGATCATCATCGACCGGGCCGACAAGTTCGGGCTCAGCCAGCTGCACCAGCTGCGCGGGCGGGTCGGCCGCGGCCGCGAGCGCGCCTACGCCTACTTCCTCTACGACGAGAACAAGCCCCTGACCGAGATCGCGCACGACCGGCTGGCCACGATCGCGGCGAACAACGAGCTGGGCGCCGGCATGCAGGTCGCGCTGAAAGACCTTGAGATCCGCGGCGCCGGCAACCTGCTCGGCGGCGAACAGGCCGGCCACATCGCCGGCGTTGGCTTCGACCTCTACCTGCGGATGATCGGGGAAGCCGTCAGCACGTTCCGCGGCGACGTCGCCGCGGGGCAGACCGAGCTGCGGCTGGAGCTGCCCGTCGACGCGCACATCCCCGAGGACTACGTCGACAGCGAGCGGCTGCGCCTGGAGGCCTACCAGAAGCTCTCGGCGGCCAGCGCCCCCACGGCCGCGAAGGACCAGATCGATCTGGTGCTGGACGAGCTCACCGACCGTTACGGCGAGCCGCCGCAGCCGGTGCAGAACCTGGTCCTGGTGTCCCGGTTGCGCTGGCTGGCCCAGCAGGCCGGCCTGGGCGAGGTCGTGGCGATGGGGTCGAACCTGCGGGTGTCGCCGGCGAACCTCGCCGACTCGATGCAGGTGCGCCTGCAACGGATGTACCCGGGCTCGCGCTACTTCACCCAGAACGGGTCGATGACGGTGCCCATGCCGCGCATCAACGGCGAACCGCTGGGCGACGCCGCGCTGATCGCGTGGGCCGGGTCGCTGCTGGACGCGCTCTTCCCCCGCCCCGTGGACACGGTCGCCTAACCCGAGGTCACCTGCCCGCCCCGGTGGCCCACCCCGGCCGAGCCGGCCCGAACGAATTCGACGGAGATATTGCTCGGATCGGCCCTCAACGTTCTCCCAGAGCGGTTTTAACGGAGATTCTCCGTCGAATTGGTTCAGCGCGGCCCGTGGTCCGGCGTTCGGGGCGTCCGGCCGGGACACGGGCGGGTTCAGGCCTCTGTTCCGGCAAGTCGAGGCGATTAGAGTTGTCGCGTGACCCCTTCAGGAATGCCCACAGGACCAGAAGGCGCATCGAGCCTGGACGAGCTCGTGCGCGTGGTCGCCCATCTGCGCGCGCCCGGCGGCTGCCCCTGGGACGGGGAGCAGACCCACGAGTCCCTCGTGCAGTACCTGATCGAGGAGAGCCACGAACTGATCGAGGCGATCGAATCCGGCACCCGGGAGGAGCTGCTCGAGGAACTCGGCGACGTGCTGTACCAGGTGATCTTCCACGCCGACCTCGCGGCGCACACGCGCGGCGAAGACTTCGACATCCAGGATGTCGCGGCGCACATGACCGCAAAGATGGTGGGGCGCCATCCGCACGTCTTCGGGGACGCCACCCTCGAGACGGCCGCCGACGTCTCCCTCGCCTGGGACGACTTCAAGGCCGCAGAGAAACCGCACCGCACCAGCGTGCTCGACGGGATCCCGCAGGGGATGCCCGCGCTCGCGCTCGCGGACAAGGTGCTGGGGCGCGCGCAGAAGATCGGGCTGCTCGGCAGCGAGGCGGCCTTCCCGCTGCCGATGGAAAGCGAGGACGAACTCGGGCCGCTCCTGCTCGCGATCGTCGCGGCGGCGAAGGCCAACGGGCTCGACTCCGAGCGTGCCCTGCGCAGCGCCCTCCGGGGGCTGCAGGACGAGATCCGCGCCGCCGAAGCCGAGAGCGCCGGTGCGGGCTCCGGCTCCGACGTGTCCGGATCCGATTTCTCCGACGCCGGAATCATCGGCCTGCCCGCTGCGCCTGACTGAGCAGACCTGCCGGATCCCTCGATCCGCGGGTACCGTCAGAGCATGATCCAGTCCACTTTCAACGAGCTTCTCTCCGCCCAGATCGGCAACGAATTCGCCGCCTCGCAGCAGTATCTCGCGATCGCGGTGTGGTTCGACAACCAGGCTCTGCCCCGGCTGGCCGCCCACTTCTACGCCCGGTCGATCGAAGAGCGCAACCACGCCATGATGCTCGTGCAGTACCGCCTCGACCGGGGCCTGGGCGTCGTCATCCCCGGCATTCCCGCCGTGCGGAACGACTTCACTCTCGTGATCGAGCCGATCGCACTCGCGCTCGCTCAGGAGAAGCAGGTCACCGCGCAGATCGAGGCCCTGTTCCGAGCGGCCCGGGCCGACGGCGACGCGCTCGGCGAGCAGGCGATGCTCTGGTTCCTCAAGGAACAGGTGGAAGAGGTGGCATCGATGTCCACCCTGCTGACCATCGCCCAGAGGGCCGGCGACAACCCCTTCGACATCGAGGACCACATCGCCCGGGAGACCGTGACCGGCGCTCCGGCCGACACCGACGCCCCCGCCGCGGCGGGCGGCGCGCTCTAGCCTTCGTCCACCGTCCTCGCTTGCGCCGAGATGGCCCGGTGCGGTGGCGATTCTCGGCCGAAACAGCGACGGTGGGCGCACAGGAGGCGTTGCCGGGCCCGGGCGGCGAGGCCGGAACTGACACAATTGGGGCTATGGCAACACCAGTGACCCCACCCCGCGGCATGCGCGACTTCCTCCCGGCCGACAAAGCCTCCCGGGAGCACGCCCTGGCCGTGATCCGGCACAGCTTCACCGCGCACGGCTTCGACGAGATCGAGACCCCGGTGATGGAGGACTCCGCCCGGCTGCACTCCGGCCTCGGCGGCGACAACGAGAAACTCTCCTTCGCGGTGATGAAGCGCGGCCTCAAGCCCACGGATGTCGCGGCCGCCGCCGAATCCGGCGACCTGCTCGCGCTGGCCGACCTGGGCCTCCGATTCGACCTCACCGTGCCCCTGGCCCGGTTCTACGCCACCCACCGCTCGGAACTGCCGACCGTGTTCCGCTCGATCCAGATCGCGCCGGTCTGGCGGGCCGAACGGCCGCAGAAGGGTCGCTACCGCCAGTTCGTGCAGTGCGACATCGACATCATCGGCGAGGCCGGCATGCTCGCCGAGATCGAGCTGATCACCGCCACCAGCGCCGCGCTCGACGCGCTCGGCCTGACCGGCTGCTCGATCCGCATCAACGACCGCCGCATTCTCGCTGCCCTGCTCGCGCACTGGAACGTTCCGGCGGACCTGAGCGAGCGCGCCCTGATCACCATCGACAAGCTGGACAAGATCGGCGTCGACGGCGTCGTCGCCGAACTGGGCAGCCTGGGCCTTGTCACCGCCGGAATCGCCGAGACGCTGACCGCTCTCGGGGACGCCGGCTGGGACGCGGCCGAGCCGGTCGCCCCGGCCTGGCTCGATCAGGATGCCTACGGCGACCTGCTCGCCCTCCGTGCCGCGATGCCGGGGGTGCGACTCGACTTCGACCCCACCCTCGTGCGCGGGATGGGGTACTACACCGGCACCATCTTCGAGATCTCGCACCCCACGCTCGGGTACTCGCTCGGCGGCGGCGGCCGGTACGACGGCATGATCGGCCGCTTCCTCGGCACCGATGTGCCCGCCTGCGGCTTCTCGATCGGCTTCGAGCGCATCGTCGACCTGCTCGGTGCGGACGCGGCATCCGTGGAGACGTCGGTCGTCCTGGTGTACGACAAGGGAACAGACCCGGCCCGGCTGGTGGCGCTCAAGCAAACCCTGGTCGCCGAGGGCCTCCGGGTGCGCCTGGAACAGCGCACGAAGAACGTGAAGGCCCTGCTGGAACGCGCGGCTGCCGGCGGTTACGGGCGTTACGCCTTCGTCGCCGCGGCAACCGAGGACGTGGCGGCGCTGGACTTTCGTCCACTCGCCGGCTGAGCCCAGTCGCTAGACTGTTATTGGATTGGAATACGGCGCTGTTTTCCCTGATCCCTCCAGACCAACACCCCAACAATTAAAAAACATAGGAAACAGGAGATAGCTGTGGCTCTCATTGAGGCAGTAGTAGCACGCGAGATTCTTGACTCCCGAGGCAACCCGACCGTCGAGGTCGAGGTATTGCTTGATGACGGTTCGGTCAGCCGCGCCGCCGTTCCGTCCGGCGCATCGACTGGTGCGTTCGAGGCTTACGAGCTGCACGACGGCGACAAGTCACGTTATTTGGGCAAGGGCGTGCTGAAGGCCGTTGACGCCGTCATCGACGAGCTCGGCCCGGCAGTCGAGGACCTCGACGCCAGCGACCAGCGCATCGTCGACGCCGTCCTGAACGAGACCGACGGCACCGACAACAAGCACCGCGTCGGCGCCAACGCCATCCTCGGCGTCAGCCTGGCAGTCGCCAAGGCCGCCGCCACCTCGGCCGGCCTGCCCCTGTTCCGCTACCTCGGTGGCCCGAACGCGCACACCCTTCCGGTCCCGATGATGAACATCATCAACGGCGGCTCCCACGCCGACAACGACGTGGACATCCAGGAATTCATGGTCGTACCGCTCGGCGCCGAGTCCTTCGCCGAGGGCCTCCGCTGGGGCACCGAGACCTACCACGCCCTCAAGGCGCTGCTCAAGTCCAAGGGCCTCTCCACCGGCCTCGGCGACGAGGGTGGCTTCGCCCCCAACCTGCCGAGCAACCGCGCGGCCCTCGACCTGATCGTCGAAGCCATCCAGAACGCCGGCTACACCCCCGGCAAGGACATCGGGCTTGCGCTCGACTGCGCCGCCTCCGAGTTCTACAAGGACGGCGTCTACCACTTCGAGGGCAAGGAACTCACCGCCCAGGAGCTGTCCGCGTACTACGTCGAGCTCGTCGCGGCCTACCCGCTCGTCTCGATCGAAGACCCGCTCGAGGAGGACGACTGGGACGGCTACGTGCACCTCACCGCCGAACTCGGCGACAAGGTCCAGATCGTCGGAGACGACCTGTTCGTGACCAACCCGGTGCGTCTGGCCAAGGGCCTGGCCCTCGGCACGGCGAACTCGATCCTGGTCAAGGTCAACCAGATCGGCACCCTCACCGAGACGCTCGACGCGGTTTCCCTCGCCCAGCGTGCCGGTTACACCACCGTCATCTCCCACCGCTCCGGTGAGACCGAAGACACCTTCATCGCCGACCTCGCGGTCGCGACGGATGCCGGCCAGATCAAGACCGGAGCGCCTGCTCGCAGCGAGCGCGTCGCAAAGTACAATCAGCTTCTGAGGATTGAAGAAGAGCTGGGCGAGGCCGCAGTGTACGCGGGCCGTTCCGCTTTCCCGCGGTTCAAGGCGTAGTCTGCCCGGAGCTCTCGAAGCGCGGGTTGATCCCCGCGCTTCGAGAGCTCCATTTTTTTGTCCCACTGCAATTAGGGTTCCAGTGCGGGGCCGCCCCGCACCCGGAGTCAGCGAAAGGAGTTGCCATGGCCAGGAAACGCGCCGAACGGCGGCCCGTCGCGCTCGCCTCCACGGACAACTTCGCAGACACCATCGCCGGCAACTGGCTGCACGGCCTCCGGCTGTCCGGGTTCTCGCTCGTGATGATGGGTCTGCTGATCATGGCCGTCATCGTGCTCGCGCCGGGCATCCGCACCTACGCCGACCAGAGGCAGCAGATCGACCGGCTGACGGCCGCCGTCACCCAGCAGCAGGGTGACGTGGAACAGCTCAAGTCCGAACGCGAGCGGTGGAACGACCGCACCTACGTCACCACCCAGGCCCGCGACCGGCTGTCCTATGTGCTGCCCGGCGACGTCAGCTTCCTCGTCATCAACGACCTGGCCCTGCCCGTCGCCGGCGAGGCGGCCGTCCCGGTCGCCAGCCCCACCATCCAAACCACCAACGTCGATTGGCTGTCCTCCATGTTCGCCTCCGCAATGACGGCCGGCCTGGCACCCGAGGCCGCACAGTGACCCGGCCTCCCTTCGCGCCGGTCACCGCCGCCGACATCATGATTGTGTCGGCCCAGTTGGGCCGGCCCGCCCGCGACGTCATCGGCATCCCCGCGCGCTGTGTCTGCGGCGCCCCGACCGTCGTCGCCACCGCGCCCCGGCTGGCCGACGGTACGCCGTTCCCGACCCTGTACTACCTGACCCATCCCGCCGCCACCGCGGCCCTCTCGTTCCTCGAGGCCACCCAGGTGATGAACGAGTACAACCAGCTGCTGGCCGACGACGCCGAAGTGCGCGCCCGGTACCGCCGCGCCCACGACAGCTTCCTGGCCGACCGGGAGACCGTCGGCACGGTGCCCGAGATCGCCGGGATCTCCTCCGGCGGCATGCCCGACCGGGTCAAGTGCCTGCACGCGCTGGCCGCCCATGCGCTGGCGGCCGGACCCGGCACCAACCCGATCGGTGACCTGGCCCTGGCCCGGGCGGCCTGGATGCCGGACGTCTGCGAGTGCCTGGACTATTCGTCGGCCGACGAGTGAGGGCGGCCTGGCGGCGCATCGGCCTGGCCGTCGGCCTCTGCCTCACCGTGTCGGTGGGCGGGGCGGCCCTGGCCCCGGCGGTGCCCGCCTTCGCTGAGAACACGCAGGTGCGCGACCTGGAGTACTGGCTGAACGACTACGGGTTCACCGAGGCCTGGAAGACGACCCGCGGCGCCGGCGTGAAGGTGGCCGTGATCGACACCGGCGTCGACGCCGGCGTCGCCGAACTGGCCGGCGCCGTCGTCGGCGGCACGGATGTCTCCGGCCTCGGCTCCGCCAACGGTCAGACTCCGATCGGAGACGGCAGCGAGCACGGCACCCTGGTGGCGTCCCTGCTGGCCGGCCGTGGCACGGGCGCCAATTCCGGGGTCATGGGAGTCGCGCCCGAGGCCTCGATCCTCGCCGTCTCGGTGGCGTTCGGCACCACCGGAGCGACCCTCAGCAACGACGACCAGATCGCCGCCGGCATCCGCTGGGCCGTCGACAACGGGGCCGACGTCATCAATATGTCGCTCACCCGCAACACGCTGGACTGGCCGCCGAGCTGGGATGACGCGTTCCTCTACGCCTTCGAACACGACGTCGTCGTCGTGGCCGCAGCCGGGAACCGGGGCAGCGGCACCACCGAGGTCGGCGCCCCCGCGACGATCCCCGGGGTGCTGACGGTCGCGGGCGTCGACCGCAGCAAGGGCGCGAGCTTCGACGCGTCCTCGCAGGGCATCACCATCTCCGTCGCCGCGCCGAGCGAGCAGCTCGTCGGGGTGGTTCCCGGTGGAGGGTACGTGCAGTGGAACGGCACCAGCGCGGCCGCTCCCATCGTCTCCGGCCTGGTTGCGCTCGTACGCGCCGCCTATCCCCGGCTCGACGCGGCCGGGGTCATGAACCGGGTCATCGCCACGGCGAACCCGAACGGGCACTCGGTGCCCAGCCCGATCTACGGCAACGGCCTGATCGACGCCGCGGCGGCCGTCACTGCATCCGTGCCGACCGGGACGACGGCGGAACCGGCGGCCCTGCTGGAGGAATGGATCCGGGTGCACCGCCGCGCGGACACCGAGCTGGCGCCCGCGCCGCAGCCCACCGCGCAGGCGCCCGTCGCGCCGGCGGAGGACCCCGCTCTGCCCGGCGCCAGCGTCGTCGCCGCGTGGCTGCCCAGCCCGCTCACCGTCACCTATATCAGCGTGCCGCTCATGGTGCTGGTCGGGTTTGGTACTCTAGTAACGCTGTTCGGCATCGGGGCCACTCGGCACATCAAGCGAATACGATCAAAACGGTAAGTTTTCGCGCATCCAAACAATGTAGGAGGACTTCCATCGTGCCCAGAATTTTGATTGTCGGTGGCGGCTACGCGGGTTTCTACACCGCTTGGAAGCTCGAGAAGTGGCTGCGCGCCGGCGAGGCCGAGGTCACCATGGTCGACCCCCTCCCGTACATGACGTACCAGCCGTTCCTGCCCGAGGTCGCCGCCGGTTCCATCGAGGCGCGGCACGCCGTCGTGGCGCACCGCCGCCACCTCAAAAAGACGAACGTGCTCACGGCCAAGGTCACGCACATCGACCACGCCACGAAGACGGCGACCATCACGCCGCCGATCGGCGAGCCGTGGGAATTCGTCTATGACATCGTCGTCGTCACGGCGGGCGCCGTCTCCCGCACCTTCCCGATCCCGGGCGTCGCCGACCAGGCCATCGGCCTGAAGACCATCGAGGAAGCCGTCGCCATCCGCGACCGCGTGCTCACCAACTTCGACAAGGCAGCACTGCTTCCCGCCGGTCCCGAGCGCGACCGCCTGCTCACCTTCGTCGTCATCGGCGGTGGCTTCGCCGGCATCGAGGTGTTCGCCGAGCTGCGCTCCTTCGCCACCTCGCTGCTGAAGTCGTACCCGCAGATCGGTTTCGACGACACCCACTTCCACCTGATCGAGGCCATGGGGCGCATCATGCCCGAGGTTTCGCTGAAGACGAGCCTCTGGGTGATCAAGGACCTCGATCAGCGCGGCGCGCAGATCCACCTCAACACGCAGCTGACCAGCGCGGTCGACGGCAAGATCGAACTCTCCACCGGAGAGAGCTTCGAAACCGACCTGATCGTCTGGACCGCGGGCGTCATGGCCAACCCGGCCGTCGTGCGCCACACCGACCTCCCGATCGAGGAGCGCGGCCGCCTGCAGGTGCGCCCCGACCTGCGCGTCGGCACCGAGGACGAGATCATCGCCGACGCCTGGGGCGCCGGCGACATCACCGCCGTGCCCGACCTCAGCGGCGGGGGAGTGGGCGGCTTCTGCGTGCCCAACGCCCAGCACGCGGTCCGCCAGGGCAAGCTCCTCGCGAAGAACATCGTCGCGGTGCTGCGAGGCGAAGGCCCCAAGGAATACCTGCACAAGAACCTCGGCGCCGTCGCCGGCCTCGGGATCGGCACCGGCGTGTTCCAGTCCGGCAAGTTCGCGATGACGGGTCTGCTGGCCTGGTTCGCGCACCGCGGCTACCACGGCCTGGCCATGCCGAGCTGGGAGCGCAAGCTGCGCGTCGTCTGGGGCTGGGTGAACAACTTCTTCCTCGGCCGCGACATCGTCTCCCTGGCCGCGCTGGAGCACCCGCGCGCCGCGTTCGAGGAGTTCGCCTCCCGTCCGAAGCCGGCCTCCGACGCCGCAGCTCCGGCAAAGGCCCCGGCCTCCGCTGCCGCTGCCGCGAAGTCCAGCACCACGGTGCCGGCGACCAAGGCCGCGCCGACCGCGCCGACCGCGCGGACTCCCCGCGCGCCGCGGAAGACCGCGGCGAAGCCGGCGGCGACGACCGCCGTCGCAACGGATGCTGCCGTCGCCGACGCGGAGACCGTCGCCGCCAAGTAACACCGGAGGCTCCGGCAGCACCTACGCTTGAAGCGTTCGGGAAATCCCGAACGCGCCCCCGTAGCCCAATGGCAGAGGCAGACGACTTAAAATCGTCACAGTCTGGGTTCGACCCCCAGCGGGGGCACATCTTCGTGGACTTCGGCTCCGCTCCGCCAGAAAAATCCCTGACCATCGGGCCCCCTTCGGCCCTTTCCGGGCCGGTTCCGTCGCGCTACCATCTGGCAGTGAATGTGGGCCGCGGGCACCTGACTCAGGGTCGAACCGACAAAGCAGCATCACCGGCAGCCATTCGGCGGTCGGATTAGCCCGACCGCGATCCAATTCCCTGACCAAAAAGACAGATCATGGATTTTTTGTCGAACATCTGGGACTTCATCTGGTTCTTCTTCTTCTGGACGTTCGCCTTCATCGCCTACCTGATGGTGCTGTTTTCGATCGTCGCAGACATCTTCCGTGATCATGAACTCAACGGGTGGGCGAAAGCGGCCTGGATCCTGTTCCTCGTCTTCGTGCCCTTCCTGACCGCGTTGGTCTACCTGATCGCACGCGGCAAGGGCATGGCCGAACGGCAGATGCGCGATTCGCGTCGCGCGCAGCAGGCCACGGACGACTACGTGCGCTCGGTCGCCGGGGCGACGGCGACTTCGGCCGACGAGATCGCGAAAGCAAAAGCCCTCCTCGACAGCGGCACCATCACGCCTGAAGAGTACGCGGCGCTCAAGGCCAAGGCGATGAAGTAGCGGCAGCGCCGCTCACCTCACCACCCCGGCACCACCCCCGGCGGGACCACGTGGCAACCCCACGTGGTCCCGCCGTTCTTCGACGTCAGGCCAGGTGGTCCAGGTAGCGCAGGATGATCCCCTCGCGCAGCGCCCAGGGCGACACTTCGAGTTCCGCCACCCGGAACGCGGCCATCGCCGCGCTGAGCACGATGCCGCCGGCCACGATCTGGAAGGTGCGGTCGGCCGTGATCCCGGGCAGTGCCGGGCGGGCTTCGGCCGGAATACGCGCCAGTCGCGGCACCCAGTCGTCCAGTTGCGACCGGCTCAGCCGCATCCGTTCGCCGGACCCGACCCCGTCGGACGTGGACCCGGCCAGTTTGGCGAGGGAGCGGATGGTCTTCGACGAGCCCACCACATGGTGCGGGATCCGGCGGCCCGCGAACGCGTCCAGCGCCTCCGCGAGCACGGCGTCCGCGTGGTCGCGGAGAGCGGAGACCTGCTCGGGACGCGGCGGGTCGTCGTGCAGGAAACCGACCGTGGAACGGCCGGCCCCCAGCGGGAGCGAGAGCGCGACCGTGGGGATTTCGTTCGCGCCGGTCGCGATTTCGAGGGAGCCGCCGCCGATGTCGAAGAGCAGGATGTCCCGGGCCGACCAGCCGTACCAGCGACGCACGGCCAGGAAGGTCAGGCGGGCCTCATCTTCGCCGGACAGCACCTGGAGGGCGACCCCGGTTTCCCGTTCGACCCGGGCGAGCAGCTCGGGCCCGTTCGTGGCCTCGCGGAGTGCGGAGGTGGCGAATGGCAGCAGATCGTCGACGTGGTGGCGGCGGGCGACCTCCGCGGCGTTCCGCACGGCGTCGAGCACCGCGGTGCAGCCCTCGTCAGTGATGGCCCCCTCGGGGGTGAGGTAGCGCATCAGGCGCAGCACGGCCTTGTCGGACGCCATCGGCACCGGCGGGGCGCCTTCGTGCGCGTCGACGACCAGCAGGTGGACGGTATTCGAACCGACGTCAAGAACTCCGAGGCGCACGCTCTGACGATAGCGTGCGCCGCGCCGGTGTGCGCGCCACCCGACCCCGCCCCTGAACGAATTCGACGGAGATTCTGCCGGAAACGGGTACAAACACGCCGCATCCGTGTTTTTAGAGCAGTATCTCCGTCGAATTGGTTCGCGCCGGGCGCGGGATGGGGGCTCGGGAGGGGGGACGCGGAGGGGGATGGCGGCGCGGGGATCGGCTAGCTCGGGGTCAGGGTGCCGTCGACCATGGTGTGCACCGCACTCATCAGCGGGAGCAGACGCTGGTCGTGGGTGACCAGCACCGTGGCGGTGTCGTGTTCGGCGGTGAGCCGCAGGATCAGGGCGAGGATCTCCGAGCCGCGCTCCTGGTCGAGCGCGCTCGTGGGTTCGTCGACGACCAGCACGGACGGTTCGTTCATCAGCGCCCGGGCGATCTCGACCCGCTGGCGCTGCCCGCCCGAGAGTTGCGCCGGACGCTTGCCGGCCTGGTCGGCCAGGCCGACGGCAGTCAACAGCTCGAGAGCACGGATGCGCGCCCGCCCCCGGCCGCGGGCACCGCCCCGGCGGCCGTCGAGCTCGCCCATCACGACGAGCTGCTCCGCGGCCGTCAGCGCGGGCAGCAGGATCGGCTGCTGGAAGATGATGCCGAGCCGGTCCCGCCGGAGATCCGCCTTCTCGGCGAGCGTCAGCGCGGTCGCGTCGACGCCCCCGATCAGCACCGAGCCCGTGTCGGGTGTGACCAGGGTCGAGGCCACCGCCAGAAGGCTGGACTTGCCGGAGCCGGACGGGCCGGTGATCCCGACGACGGTGCCCGGCGCCACGGTGAGGGTGACGTTGTCGACCGCGGTGATGCGGTTGCCGCCGTCCGGGTAGGTGAGGGTGATGTGGTCGAGCTGGATCATCGGTTGCTCCCGAGGGCGGTGAGGGGGTCGGCGGTGGTGACGGAACGGAGGGCGAACGCGGCCCCGGCCAGGCCGAGGGCGATCATGGCGGCGCCCGGCAGCAGGGTCGTCAGCGGGCTGAGGATGAACGGCAGCACCGGCCCGGCGAGGGCCCCGAGCAGGGCGGTCAGGCCGATGCCGGTCCCCACCCCCACGATCAGCACGACGGATGCCTGGCCGAGCGCATCCCCGATCAGCATGCGGTTCGATGCGCCGAGGGCCTTCAGCACGGCCACATCGGGTTGGCGCTGGATGCTCCAGACAGTGAAGAACGCGCCGACGACCAGCGCGGAAATGCCGAACAGCATCCCCACCATCAGCAGCAGCGAACCGATCTCGGAGCGGAACGCCTCCAACGCCGTCAGGGACTGGAGCACCCCGGCCGAGGACGTGCCGGTCGCGCTGTCCGCGGCGGCGAAGTCCAGCCCGGGCGCGGTCACGGCCAGGACGGTCGCGTAGGCATCCGGGGTGCCGGTGGCGGCGGCCGCCCGCTGCCAATCCGCCAGCGGAAGCCAGACGACGGGCGTGTGCGAGTACCAGGTGTCGGCCGTGACGGAATCGTCGGTGAAGGCCGAGCCGGCCAGCTCCATGCTGTCGCCGGCCCGCACGTCCAGTTCCTCGGCGGCGGTGGCCGGCAAGGTCAGGCGCCCGGCGCTCGACGGAACCGGCCCGAGCCCGGCTTCGGCGCCGAAGAGCGCGACGCTGGTCTGGTTCGCCCCGGCGGTGAGCCGCAGCCGGCTGATCCCGAGCGGGGTCACCGTGTCGACGCCGGGCCGGGCGCCCCACGCCTCGGCCTCGGCGCCGGTCACGGCGGAATCGGAATAGCTGAGCGGGGCGTCGTCCGCCGAAGCGGAGAACACGATCCGGTCGGCGTCGAGCCCCGCGATGGCCGAGATGTTCTGGTCGGCCAGGCCACCGGTCAGGCCGGAGAGGAATCCGACCAGCAGGGTGATCAGGGTGACCACCGTGCCGATCAGCAGGAATCTCCCGCGGGCAAATCTAAGATCGCGCCATGCAACGAACACTGTCAAACTCCTTGATCGATCGAGCGGTAGAGTGTGCGGGGCCGGCCGACAGGCTTGCCCCGCACACTCTTCACTCTCCCCGCCGGGCCGCGGCCGGTCATCGTGCATGCGGGTGTTCTTCGGCGGCTCAAGGTGGAGGTCCCGTTCCACCTTTCGGAGGATGCCGCGGGGCGCTCGGCCGCGTAGCCTGAAAGGGTGATCTTCGCGTGATCGAGCCCACTGGCTCCGCCCTCAACCCCGTCTTCGTCGGGCTCCGGATCGGCCTGCACGCCCTCGTGGCGGGGCTGGTCGCCCTCTGCGTCGTCTCCTCCCTCGCGGCCGGGTCGCCGTCGGCCGCGATCATCGCCGGCCTGGCGGCGCTCTTCCTCGGCACCTACGCGGTGGGCGCCTGGGTCGGTCGCAGCCGAACGGCATCCCGATGGGCCGGGGCCCGGCTCGGCCTGCTCAGCCTGGAATGGGTCGTCCTGGCCGGGCTGAATGCCGAGGCGATCTACCTCGTCTTCCCGCTGTTCTTCCTCTTCCTGCACTTCCTGCCCGGGTGGTGCGGACCGGTCGCGGTCGCCGTCGCGACCGTCGCGGCGGTCTTCGCGGTCGGCGCGCACCGCGGTTTCAGCCCCGCGGGCGCCGTCGGGCCGCTGATCGGAGCCGCGTTGGCGGTCGCAATCGCCCTGGCCTACCGCTCTCTGGCCCGGGAAGCCGCCGAGCGGGAGGACCTGATCCGCGAGCTGCGGGAGACGCGCGGGCAGCTGGCCGCCGCCGAACGGACCGCCGGGGTGCAGGGCGAACGGGGTCGCCTGGCCCGGGAAATCCACGACACAGTGTCCCAGTCGCTGTCGAGCATCGTGATGCTCCTCCACGCCGCCGAGCGCTCCGGCGACGCCGAGACCTCGCTGCAACGGATGCGCCAGGCTCGGGACGCCGCCGGGCAGACGCTGGCGGAGACCCGGCAGTTCATCGACGAGCTGTCCCCGCCGGCACTGCGCGGCTCGACCCTGGTCGAGGCCCTGCACCGGCTGGCGACCCAGACCGGCGCGACCAGCGGCATCCGGATCGGCGTCACCGTCGCCGGCCCCGTCGAGCCGCTGCCCACCCGGGTCGAAACGGCCCTGTGGCGGATCGCCCAGGGCGCCCTGGCCAACGCCGTGCAGCACGCGCACGCCTCCCGGATCGACCTGACCCTGAGCGCGCTGGACTCCGAGGTCATCCTCGACGTCGTCGACGACGGCGTCGGTTTCGACGCGGGGGCCTCGGTGCGGCGCGGGGACACGTCGACGCGCACGTCGTTCGGCCTGCAGGCGATGCGGGAGCGGGTCGCGGAACTGGGCGGTTCGCTCACGGTGGAGAGCGCCCCGGGGCAGGGCACGAGCGTCGTGGCCGGGTTCGAGGTGCGCGGATGAGCGTGCGCGTGCTGATCGCCGACGACCACCCGATCATGCGCACCGGACTGCAGGCCCTGTTCGAGACGGACCCTTCCATCGATGTGGTCGCGGCCGTCGGCACACCCGGGGAGGCCGTGGCCGAGGCGGCCCGGCTCCGCCCTGACGTGGTGCTGATGGACCTGCAGTTCCAGGGCGAGTTCCGCGGCGCGGATGCGACCCGGCGCATCCGTGCCCTGCCCGAGCCGCCGGCGGTGCTGATCCTCACCAATCACGACACCGACGGGGACATCATCACCGCGATCGAGGCCGGGGCGGCCGGCTACCTGCTGAAGGACAGCCCGCCCGACGACCTCCTGGCCGCGGTCGCCGCCGCGGCGGCCGCGGCCAGTCCGCGCTGGCTCCCGCGGTCGCCAGCCGGCTGCTGTCCCGCGTGCGCCAGTCCACCCGGGCGCTGAGCGCCAGGGAACTCGAGGTGCTCACCCTCGTGGCGGAGGGCCGGAGCAACACCGACGTCGCCCGCCACCTGCACCTGAGCGAGACCACGGTGAAATCCCATCTCGCGCACATCTATCCGAAACTCGATGTGTCCTCGCGCACCGCGGCGGTCGCCGCCGCCCGGCAGGCCGGGCTGATTCGCCGCCCGTAGCCGCCCGGCAGGCCGGGCTGATTCGCCGCCCGTAGCCGCCCGGCAGGCCGGGCTGATTCGCCGCCCGTAGCCGCCCGTAGCCGCCCGTAGCCGCCCGAAACCGGCCGGGGACGGCGCGGGGTCAGCCCCGGGACGGGGTGACGAACCGCTGCCAGGCCCACGCGCCGACGCTGAGGGCCGCGAAGACCCCGGCGGCCACCCCCAGCAGGGTCACCGTGCCGTCACCGTTCCAGATCGCGACGGCCGGGGACAGCACCCCGAACATGATCGTGAACGCGAGCGTGGTCAGTCCCGCCCAGATCGACGGTGACCAGGCCAGGATGCTGCGCCCGCTCGTGCGCCCGATCGGGATCAGCACGAGCGCGACCGAGCCGATCGCCGTCAGCACCACGCTGTTGGCGATTTCCGCACCGAGCGAGCTGAGGAAGCCGTCGGCCGTCGGCAGGAGGCCGAGCGCCAGCCAGCCGGCCGTACTCAGCCCGATCAGGCTGCCGGCCCGCACGGCCGCGATCTGCCCGCGCTCGGGGTTCAGCGCGCCGGGGGTCGCCGCGACGGAGCCCAGCAGCCCGAAGACGAGCGCCGGGTGCACCTCGAAGAGGCGGGAACCGAGGGCGGTCACCGCGACCAGCAGCAGGTAGCGCGGCAGGAACGTGACGGATGCCGGCACCCGGCAGATCCGGGAGCTCCACCACAGCGGAACGAGCGCACCGACCCCGTTCACCACGATCAGGGCCACCATCACGGCGAGCAGCAGCCGCAGGTAGGCCGGCTGGCTGGTGACCGGGCCGGACAGCATGATCAGGGTCGCCGCCGCGGCGAGGGCCGCGCCGGCGACGAGCCACCGGTTGACGGCCACGTCGGGCGCGGTCTCGTACTCCTGCCGGGCCCGGTTCCGGCCCGCGATGGCCGTGCCCGGCCAGACCGGGCGGCCGCCCCGGGACCGGGAGAGGGTCCCGGCCAGCAGGCGGGCGGGAACGTACAGCAGCATCAGGGAGCCCAGGGACAGCAGCACGGCCTGGGACCAGGACAGCCCGGACGGCGACCAGGGCGGCAGAACCGCGGTGGCGAACCGGGTGGGGTCGCTCCAGCCGCCCGGCAGCGCGCCGAGCGCCACCGCCTCGTCGCCGTCCCGCTGCGAGGGCGTCGCCGTCTGCGGGCTCCGGGCCGGTTCCGGCGCGGGC
>NZ_SOGW01000011.1:0-12046 GCF_004403075.1 Cryobacterium sp. TMT2-10
AACATCACGGTCCCGGTGTTCAGTCTCATGGGTCTCAACGACGAACCGGCCCATCTGGAGGGTTACGGCCCGATCGACGCGGACACCGCGCGGCGGATCGCGGCTGGGGCGCCGAGCTTCACCCGGCTTCTGGTGCATCCGGAGACGGGGGTGGTGCTCTCGGTCGGCCGGGACCGGTACAAGGTGCCCAAAGACCTCAAGAAGTACCTGCGGGTGAGGGACGAGACCTGCCGGTTCCCCGGCTGCAACCGGTCGGCGGCGCATGCCGACCTTGACCATTCGCTGGACTGGCAGTTCAACGGGCTGACCGCCGAGGACAACCTCGCTCACCTGTGTCCGCCGTGCCATGCGCTGAAAAGCGAGACCCGGTGGACGGTGAAACACCTGGAGGCCGGCACCCTGAGGTGGACCTCGCCGAGCGGGCGCGCATTCGTGACCGAGCCGGCCACGGTCATCCGTGCGGTGGAACCCCAACCACCGCCGAAACCAGCCTCAGCATCTCTGCCGATGCCGGGTCCCGAACCCGCGCCTTTCTGAGTCCCTCGTGGGCGCCAGGCCACACTGGCGCCGAGACGCTGTCTGCGGTTGTCGATAATCGTGAGGAAATCGTCATCACCCGCGCCGGGCACGAGCCGGTTGTGATCGTCTCCCTCGATGAATACGAGTCGCTCAAGGAGACGGCCTATCTGCTGCGAAATCCGGCCAACGCTCGACGTCTTCTCGGATCAATCGAACGGTTGGAGTCCGGACGGGGCACCGTGAACGATCTGATCGAGTGAAATTTGTCTGGGACGAGGATGCCGGGAAAGACTATGAATGGTGGCAGTCCCAGGACCGCAAGATCCTCAAACGGATCAACACCCTCCTTCGTGACGTCGCACGAAACGGAAACGAGGGCATCGGAAAGCCCGAACCGTTGAAACACGGATTCCACGGCCACTGCTTCCGCCGTATTACCGATGAGCACCGTCTCATCTACAAGGTCGAAGGCGACGAAGTCCGCATCGCGGGATGCCGATACCACTACGGAAACTAGGGTCACGAAACAGAGGTCGGCGGTGACTCAGTCCTGCGACTTCTTCTGCTCGGTCGAGGCGAGGTCCGCGTCGGTCACCGGCGCGATCGAGTCGCTCCGGTTCCGGGGCAGGCGGGCCACGTAGGCGCGTTTCAGTTCGGCCCAGCGCACCAGGGAGACCTGGTTGGCCGGTGTCGGTTCGGTATTCTCAGCCACGGGAACCCTTAGTCTCGGTCGCCGTCAGTGCTGCTGCGAGGAGCAGGGCGGCGAGAAGCGAACTCACGCTTCAGGGCTGCCCATCGCAGGAGCGAAACGTAGTGGATTGTCGTACTTGTCGGATCGGCCATCGGGTCTCTCAGTCTCAAGCGTGGTTTGAACGGCACGCCGCTGAGCCTGGTTCAATGATATGAAATGGCGATCGAGATTGACACGGTTGCATCGGGATTTGTCACGGTTGAGCATCGAGATGAGTTACCGACCCACCACCATCAGTGGACGGGATCGCACCCCCTATGATAGCGCCGCCGACTCGCATCCGAGCATCTGCCAGACGCCCGGGCTAGAGTCGTGCGAATGCAACCGCCCCACACCAGCCCCGAATCCGCCGACGTCACCCGCAGCAGCACGGTCACCGGCTTCGTCCGAGTGCGGGGCGCCCGGGAGAACAATCTCCAGGACGTCGACGTCGATGTGCCCCGGGACGCGATCGTCGCCTTCACCGGGGTCTCCGGCTCCGGCAAGTCCTCGCTCGCCTTCGGCACCATTTTCGCGGAGGCGCAGCGCCGGTTCCTGGAATCCGTCGCCCCATACGCCCGCCGCCTGATCCAACAGGGGCACACCCCGGACGTCGACGAGATCACCGGACTGCCGCCCGCCGTCGCGCTGCAGCAGCGGCGTGGAACCCCGAGCTCCCGGTCGAGCGTCGGCACCGTCACCACGCTCTCGAACTCGCTGCGCATGCTCTATTCCCGGGCCGGCACCTACCCGACGGATGCCGTGCGCCTCGAGTCCGATTCCTTCTCCCCCAACACCGTGGCTGGGGCCTGCCCCCGGTGCCACGGTCTGGGTACGGCGCACACCGCGACCGAGGCACTCCTCGTGCCGGACGTCACCCTGAGCATCCGTGACGGCGCCATCGCCGCCTGGCCGGGCGCCTGGCAGGGCAAGAACCTGCGGGACATCCTCACCGTTCTGGGCTACGACGTGGACACGGTCTGGCGAGACCTGCCGCGCGCGGCGCGCGACTGGATCCTCTTCACCCAGGAACAGCCCGTGGTGGAGGTCGTGCCGCAGCGGGACCGGGTTGCCAAGCCCTACCAGGGCCGGTTCTGGAGCGCCCGCAGCTACATCATGCACACTCTGGCCGATTCGAAGAGCCAGAGCCAGCGCGAGCGCGCGCTGCGCTTCGTCGAATCCGGCCCATGCCCGACCTGCGGCGGCAGCGGTCTCACCCCC
Source organism: Cryobacterium sp. TMT2-10 (assembly GCF_004403075.1). Taxonomy (NCBI): domain Bacteria; kingdom Bacillati; phylum Actinomycetota; class Actinomycetes; order Micrococcales; family Microbacteriaceae; genus Cryobacterium; species Cryobacterium sp. TMT2-10. The sequence goes on from NZ_SOGW01000011.1 coordinate 2,471, forward strand.
GCCGCACTGCTGGTCACCGTCGCCGGGCACTCGATCGCGGCGCTCAACCGGCTGCCGCTGACCGAGCTGGCCGACCTCATCCGCCCGACCGCCGAGTTGCGCGGAGCCGATGCGGCCCGCCCCACGGCCGCGTCCGGCGAGGCCACCGAGGTCGGGGTCACCCTCACCCGCGACCTGCTCGGGCGCATCGAGGTTCTGCTCGAACTGGGACTGGGCTACCTGAGCCTCGGGCGCGCGACCCCCACCCTCTCCCCCGGCGAAATGCAGCGCCTGCGCATCGCGACCCAGCTGCGCTCGGGCCTCTTCGGCGTGATCTACGTTCTCGACGAACCCTCGGCCGGGCTGCATCCCGCCGACGCCGAACCGCTGCTGCTCGTGCTCGAGCAGCTCAAGGCATCGGGTAACTCGGTCTTCGTCGTCGAGCACAACATGGACATCGTGCGCCGCGCCGACTGGGTCGTCGACGTCGGCCCGGTGGCCGGCGCGGACGGCGGCCGGGTGCTCTACAGCGGGCCGATCGCGGGGCTGGCCGAGGTGCCGGCGTCGGTCACCCGGCGGTTCCTGTTCCCGGCCGACGCTGCCGACGCGGCCGCCGACGCGGAAGTTGACACGGCAACCGACGCTGCCGAGGCGGCCGCACCCGCCGACGGACCCGAACCGCTGCGGGTGCCCGAGAACTGGCTGGGACTGCACGGGGTCACCCGGCACAATCTGCAGGGCCTCGACGCCGACTTCCCGCTGGGGGTGCTGACCGCCGTGACCGGGGTCTCCGGGTCCGGCAAGTCCACCCTGGTCAGCCAGGTGCTGGCGGATGCCGTTCGCCACGCCCTCCATCCCGGGGCCGACGAGCCCGGCACGGCCGGGTCGGGCACGGAGGACGAGGACGACGACACCGACACCGACACCGATTCCAGCCCCCGCGCCACCGTCGACCGCATCACGGGTCTTGGCGCCGTCCACCGCCTGGTGCGCGTCGACCAGAAGCCCATCGGCCGCACCCCGCGGTCCAACCTGGCCACCTACACCGGACTCTTCGACGCGGTGCGGGCGGCCTTCGCGGCCACCGAGGATGCGCGAAGCCTCGGCTTCGGCGCCGGCCGGTTCTCGTTCAATGTGGCCGGCGGCCGCTGCGAGACCTGCGCCGGCGAGGGCTCCGTGAGCGTCGGGCTGCTCTTCCTGCCCGGCAGCTACGCACCCTGCCCGGCCTGCCACGGCTCGCGCTACAACCCGGAGACCCTGGCCGTCACCTACCAGGGGAAGACCATCGCCGAGGTGCTCGGGCAGAGCGTCGACGAGGCCGCGGCCTTCCTCAGCGGGATCCCCGCGGCAGCGCGCAGCCTGGCCACCCTGCGGGAGGTCGGCCTCGGCTACCTGCGCCTCGGCCAGCCCGCAACCGAGCTCTCGGGCGGCGAGGCGCAACGCATCAAGCTCGCCACTGAGCTGCAGCGGGCCCGCCGCGGGCACACGCTCTACCTGCTCGACGAGCCCACCACGGGCCTGCACCCGGCGGATGTCCGCCTGCTCCTGACCCAGCTGGGCCGCCTGGTCGACGCCGGTAACACGGTGATCGTCGTCGAGCACAACCTCGACGTGGTGGCCGCCGCGGACTGGGTCATCGATCTGGGCCCGGCCGGCGGCGACGCGGGCGGCCGGATCGTGGCGACCGGGACCCCGGCCACGGTCGCCGCGCATCCGCACAGTCGCACGGCCCCCTACCTGGCTCGCCGCCTGGCCGCCCGGTAGCCCTTCCCGTTCTCGTGGAGTGCCTCGCGGCGCAGGTTATGCACGGCGGCGCAGGCTGGAACCTGCGCCGCCGTGCATAACCTGCGCCGCCGTGCCGCTCGATGCCCCGGGCCGGCCCCGGGCCCGGGCCAGCCCGGCCGACCCGGCGGGTGCCATAGATTGGGAGTGACGTTGCAGCGCAAAGGAGCTCTCATGACCGGTTGGCGGATCCGCGACTTTCACTCGGACGACCTGGACGGCATCCTGCGTCTCTGGGAAGAGATCACAGCCGCCCGCACGGAGCCCGTCTACGGATTGTCCGAGGTGCTGGCGTCCTGCCAGAAGGACGACGCCGTCGTGGCCATGATGGGCGACGAGGTCGTGGGCGCCGCCGTCGGCCGGGCCGCCCACGCGCAGGGCTGGGTCGTCTTCCTCGCCACCGCACAGCGGGAGCAGGGCCGAGGCATCGGCACCGCCCTGCTGGCCGCCCTGGAGAAGAAGATGTCCCGGCACGGGCTGACCAAACTGTCCGCGCTGATGCCGGAAACGGCCACCCGGGTCGACGCGTTCGTGAAGCGCGGCTTCGAGGTCAAGAAGAACCTGCGCTACTTCGAGCGCCACATTCCCGTGCAGCGGGAGGAGCTGCGATCACTCACCGAGCTGGGCGGACGCATCCTGGCCCGCGACCTCTGGGAAGGCGTCGGCGGCATGCGCACCGAGAAGGAACTGCTCGAACGCCGACTGGTGATGCCGCTGGCGAAACCCGACATGGCCGAGCAGTACGGCGTGGTGCCGCCGAAGGCCGTCGTGCTCTTCGGCCCTCCCGGCACGGGCAAGACCACCTTCGCGAAGGCGATCGCCTCCCGGCTGGAGTGGCCCTTCGTCGAGGTCTTCCCCTCCCGGCTCGCCGCCGACCCCAAGGGCCTCGCCGGAGCGCTGCGCGAGACGTTCCTGAAGATCTCCGAACTGGAACACGCGGTCGTCTTCATCGACGAGGTCGAGGAGATCGCCGCCCAGCGCGGCGGCGAACCGCCCTCGGCCCTGCAGGGCGTGACCAACGAGCTGCTGAAGATCATCCCGGCCTTCCGTGAACAGCCCGGCCGCCTGCTGGTCTGCGCCACGAACTTCATCCGCGCCCTCGACTCCGCCTTCCTCCGGCACGGCCGCTTCGATTACGTGATCCCGATCGGGCTTCCGGATGCCGCGGCGCGCCAGGCCATCTGGGAGCGCTACGTTCCCCCGGCCACGGCCGGCACGGTCGACCTTGACCTGCTGGTCGAGGCGAGCGACGGCTTCTCCCCCGCGGACATCGAATACGCGGCCCGGCGCGCCTCGCAGGAGGCCCTCGAACGAGCGCTCTTCGAAGGCGCGGACGAGTCGACTCCCGGCGGCCCCGGCACGGACGACTACCTGCTGGCGATCCAGTCCACCCGCACCACCGTGTCGCCCCAGGTGGCCAGCGAATTCCTCGAGGACATCGAGCTGCTGGCGCGGCTCTAGCTCGAAGACCCGGCCGGCTCAGGCGCCGGCGGATTCCTCGGTGAACTCGGCCAGGGTGGCCTCGATCGTGGCGTACGACCACCGGTAGGCGGCATCCTCGTCGCGCTCGACTAGGGCCTCGGCCAGCTGGTTGTGCCGGTGGGCCGAGGGCGGCGTGTACTCGGTGATGGTGAACCGCTTCTCTTCCTGCCGGGTCCGGAGGACCGCCGCCACCGTGCCGGCGAAGTGTGCCATCACGCTGTTGCCCGACCCGATCAGGATCAGCGAGTGGAACCGGACGTCGGCCTCGAGAAACCGCGGTCCCTCGCCGGCCAGGTTGGACTCCATCATCGCCGCCGCCGCGGCCTGCACGGCGTCCAGCTGTTCCTGCGTCATCAGGCGGGCGCTGAGGCGGGCCGCGACCGGTTCGATTCCGAGCCGAAGTTCGAGCAGCTCGCGCATCTGGGTGTAGTACTCGGCGCCGCGACCCCGGCCGCGCCATCCGATGATCTGGGGGTTCATCAGGTCCCAGAATTCCCGCGGGAGCACCTGCGTTCCGACCCGCTGCCGGGGCTCGACCATCCCGAGCGACTGGAGCACCCGCAGCGCCTCCCGCAGCACCGAGCGGGAGACGGCGAAGTCGTCGATGATCTGGTCGAGGTTCAGGATGTCGCCGGGCGCATAGGCGGCGTCGACGATCTGCTGGCCCAGGGCGTTCAGCACCCGAGCATGCAGGCCCCGTTCACGCCAGGATGCTGCGCCCGCCCCACGGTTCATCTCAACTTCTCTCTCCGGGACCCGTGCGAGCGGCCCGCCGCCGGATGTCCCCCCGCGATCGTAGCGGCGTTGGTCACGACGACGTAATTCCTGTGCCACACTCAATTATCTGATTAATCAGATATTTGGACGATGGGGTCGCAGAGAAGCCGCCTCGGAATGGATATTCACATGAATTTCGCCCTTGCGGTCCCGGTGGTTCCGATCGAACCGGCCGGCAGCAACCTGCAGCTCATCATCGCGGCCCTCGTGGGCGTCGCCGTGATCATCGTGCTGATCACCTGGCTCAAAGTGCACCCGTTCCTCGCCCTCTCGATCGGCGCCGTGGGCGTGGGCGTCGGAGCCGGGCTCGCTCCGGCCGCCGCCGTGACCAGCTTCAGCACCGGCTTCGGCGCCACCATGGCGGGCGTCGGCATCCTGGTCGGTTTCGGCGCCATGTTCGGCAAGCTGCTCGCCGACTCCGGCGGAGCCGACCGCATCGTCGACTCCCTGGTGACCCGCTCGAGTGCGCGCACCCTGCCGTGGACCATGGCCCTGATCGGCGGCCTGATCGGCCTGCCGATGTTCTTCGAGGTCGGTCTCGTGCTGCTCATCCCGGTGATCATCCTGGTCGCCCGCCGCAGCGGACTCTCCCTGATCCGGATCGCCATCCCCGCCCTCGCCGGCCTGTCGGTCATGCACGGCCTCGTGCCGCCGCACCCCGGGCCCCTCGTGGCCGTGACCACGCTGGGCGCGAACCTCGGACTCACCCTCGCCATCGGCGTGCTGATCGCCATCCCGACCGTCATCATCGCCGGCCCGGTCTTCAGCAAGTTCGCCAGCAAGTGGGTCTCCGTGCCCGTGCCGCAGCTGTTCCTGACCAACGAGGAACAGGGCCTGGGCGAGAACGCCAAGCGCCCGAGCTTCCTGATCACCATCTCGGGCATCCTCCTCCCCGTCGTGCTGATGCTCGCCCGCTCGATCGCCGACGCGGTCAACCCGGGCTCCACCTCGCCGCTGAACGCCACCCTCGACTTCCTCGGCACCCCGATGATCGCGCTCGGCATCGCCGTCATCTACGCGATGATCGTCTTCGGTCGCGGCGGCGGCATGGACCGCACCGCGGTCGCCAAGTCGCTCTCCGATTCCCTGCCCCCCATCGCCGGCATCCTGCTGATCGTGGGCGCCGGCGGCGGGTTCAAGCAGGTTCTGATCGACACCGGGATCGGTACCGTCATCGCCGACGCCGTGGCCGGCAGCAGCATCTCGGTGCTCCTCCTGGCCTGGTTCGTCGCCGCGCTGATCCGCGTGGCCACCGGTTCGGCGACGGTCGCCACCGTCACCGCCGCCGGCATTCTCGCCCCCGTCGCGGCCAGCCTGGGCGGCACGGATGTCTCCCTGATGGTTCTGGCCATCGGCGCGGGTTCGCTGTTCCTCTCCCACGTCAACGACGCGGGGTTCTGGCTCGTCAAGGAATACCTCGGCACCACCGTCGGGCAGAACCTGAAGACCTGGACCGTGATGGAATGCCTCATCTCCGTCACCGGCCTCGCCGGCGTCCTGCTCCTGAACATCGTGATCTAACGTGTTCGCGAGAGCGCAACCGGTGCTCGTGATCATGGGCATCTCCGGGTCGGGCAAGTCCACCGTGGCCGGGCTCCTCGCCGGCCAGCTCGGCTGGGACCTCGAGGAAGGCGACGACCTGCATCCGCAGGAGAACATCGACAAGATGTCCGCCGGCCACGCCCTGAACGACGAGGACCGCGCGCCCTGGCTCGACACGGTCTCCTCCTGGATCATCGAGCACACCATGGCCGACGTGCCGGGCATCATCACCTGCTCCGCGCTCAAGCGCCGCTACCGCGACGTGCTGCGTGAGCACAACGTGGTCTTCGTGCACCTGGCCGGGTCGACGGAACTGATCGGGCGGCGCCTCGCCACCCGTCACGACCACTACATGCCGGCCTCGCTGCTCGACTCGCAGGTCGCCACGCTCGAGGCGCCCGACGCCGACGAGCGCGCCATCACGATCGACGCCGGCCGCGCCCCGGCCGAGGAGGCCGCGGAGATCGTGCGGCGACTCGGGCTCACCCCCCGGGCCGGGTCCTCGACCCTCGGCGCGGCGGAGCCGGGCAAGTCCTCGGTGCCGCGCGCTGCGGCGCCGGCCCAGGGGTAGCACCCGCAACAACGACGGTCCCCGCGGTCACGGCCGCGGGGACCGTCGCGTGCTCCCGCCGGCGGAGCCTGGTTTCTGACCTTCCGCTCCGAGTGCCCTATCAGCGAGCTATGACCGGCCTGATCGGCACCCCCGGTATGCCAGCATCGACCTCGCGGGGATCGACCCCATGGAGGCGTACTGATGACAACCACCGTTCACGGCACACAGATGCCACTCTCGACAGATCACCGGCACCCGGCCGCCGGGCCGGCACTCCCGGCACACTCCCAGCAGCTGCCGATCCGGAGGATCGTGGTGGGGCTCTCCCTCACCGTGCTCGCGGCCATCCACGTTCTGGACCTGCCCGGCAAATTCGCCGAAACGCCCTATCTCGCCGTGGCCTACATCGGTCTCGTCGTGACCGCGCTCGTCATCGCCGAAAGGCTGTTCGTGGTGGGTTCCCGCCGCGACTTCGCGGCCGCCGCATCACTCTCGGTGCTCGTGATCGCCGGATTCGTCGTCAATCGCACCGTCGGAATGCCCGGGGCGATGGATGACATCGGCAACTGGCTGGAGCCTCTCGGACTCCTCTCCCTCCTGGTCGAAGCCTTCGTCGTGTGGCAGGCCGCAGCGGCCCTGCTCACCCGCACCCGGCACTGAGCCGCGCCGGACGGGCACCGACGGCACCGGGCCGCGGCCTCGAGCGCGTACGCTGAGATTCACCCGCCTGACGTGACCGCGTGAGGCAAAGCGCCCGACGGATGCCGGAACGGAGGCAGGAATGACCCGCACTCTCGACGCGCGCACGACCCGCCCCCGGGCGAGTGCCGTCCGGCCCGTGATCCTGGCGGCGCTCACCCTGGCCGCCATGCTGCTCTGCCTGCTCGCGGTGCACTCCGCCGGCCACGGAGCCGGGCACGACATGCCGGCCGTCGCCTCGTCGTCGTCGATGACGGCCGTGCACAGCGCGGCTGCCCACGTCGCGGCCGCCCAGAGCGCAGTCGCCGACGTCGCTGCCGACGTGGCTGCCGCACCCGTCGGGGCGTCCGGCGGCGCCATGCTCGCGATGACCTGCTCCATCCTGCTCGCACTCGCCGCCGTTGTCGTGCTGGCCCGTCGCCCGTCTCTCTTCCAGCGCCTGCTCGAGGCGGGCGGCTTCGTCGTCGGCTCGTTCCGGGCCATCCCCCTGCACCTGCACCGTCCCAGCCTCACCCTGCTCTCCATCAGCCGCGTGTAGACCGAGACCCCGCCCGCGCACCTTCCCGGCTGCGCGGCTTCGCCGTCCCCTCGGCGTCCGGTTTCTCACTCTTCATCGATGAATGGACGAACAATGCTCAGAACTTCCCGCACCATCCGCTCTTCTCTGCTCGCCACCGTCGCGGTCGCCGCCGCCCTCACCCTGAGCGCCTGCGGCGGTGCGACGACCGCCACCGGGCCCGGCGCCGGCAGCACCCCGGCTGCCTCCTCCGCCGCCTTCAACCCGGCGGACGTCGCATTCGCCCGGATGATGATCCCGCACCACGAACAGGCCGTCACGATGAGCGACGACCTGCTGGCCAAGCACGGCGCCGACCCGCGCGTCGTCGACCTGGCCACGCAGATCAAGGCCGCCCAGGAGCCCGAGATCGACCAGCTGACCGCCTGGCTGACCGCCTGGGGCGCCGACGCCGGCGGCATGTCCGACATGGACCACGGCACCGACGGCATGATGAGCGATGCCGACATGATGACGCTCGGCAACGCCTCCGGCGCCGACGCCGACCGGGTCTTCCTCGAGCTGATGATCGGTCACCACGAGGGTGCGATCGCCATGGCCCAGACCGAGGTGGACGACGGCGAGAACGCCGACGCCCAGGCCCTCGCGAAGGCGATCGTCGCGTCGCAGACCGATGAGGTCGCCGCGATGACCGACCTCCTCGCCGCGCTGTAAGGGCCGGGCACCATGACCGAACGCACCGGCGGCATCCGCCCCCGCGCCATTCGCCACCGCGCCATCCGCCCCCAAGCCATCCGCCAGACGGGCACCGCCGTGGTCACGGCCGGCCTCGCGGTCCTGCTGGCCGGCTGCGCCCCCGGCACGGATGCCCCGGCAACCGCCACCGCTCCCTCCACTGCCGCCGCCGCTTTCGAGCACATCCACGGCCTCGGCACCGACCCGGCCACCGGGCAGACCTACGCCGGGACGCACGAGGGGGTCTGGGTCATTCCCACCGGGGCCCTCCCGGACAGTTACCTGGCGGGGGCCCCGCGCTCCGGCGCCACCGCGCTGACCCGCACCGAGGGTCCCGTCTTCGACGCCATGGGCTTCACGGTGGCGCCCTCCGGGCTGCTGCTGGCCTCGGGGCATCCGGACCCGGGGCAGAAGTCCGCCCTCACCGGGCCGAACCTCGGGCTGGTATCCAGTGCGGATGCGGCGGCGAACTGGGCATCCGTCTCGCTGGCCGGACAGACCGACTTCCACGACCTCGACGCGGTGCCCCTGGCCAGTGGGGCCCTGCGGATCTTCGGCTATGACGCCGCCGACGGGACCGTCGCGGTCAGCGACGACGACGGCGCCACCTGGGCGGCCGGAGCCACGCTGGCGCTGCGGGACCTGGCCGCCGACCCCGCGAACCCCGACCGGGTGTTCGCGACCACGGCCGACGGCCTGGCCGTGAGCGACGACGCGGGGCGCACGTTCGCCCCGATGACGGATGCGCCGACCCTCGTGCTGATCGACGTGGTCGACGCCGCGGCGGGCGGCGGGCTCGTGGGCGTCGACCCGGACGGCCGGCTCTGGCACCAGGCGGCCGCGGCCGGACCCTGGGCTCGTGACGGGCAGGCCGACGGCACGCCGGAAGCGCTGAGCTTCGTCGGCGGTTCCTCGCCGTGGATCCTCGCCGCGGACCAGCGCGGCGTTGTCGCCAGCGACGACTACGGACGCACATGGATCGTTCTCGTGCCGAGCCGGGCTTAGGCGCGACCGGTGGAGAACATTACCCCCGGGGGCATACTCAGAGTGACGAATCCAGGACTGCGGACGAGAGGACAACGACCATGATGTGGGGTTATGACGGAGGAATGGGGTGGGCCTGGTTCTTCGGTCTGCTCGCCATCATCGGGATCGCGCTGCTGATCGTCCTGGCCGTGCGGCTGTCGGCCGGGCCGGCCGCAGGGCCAAGCGCCGGGCCGCCGGCCGGACCGGCGCGGGAGATCGGGACGCCCGGGCGCAGCCGCGCCCGCCAGATCCTGGACGAGCGTTTCGCGAAGGGCGAGCTGACGGTGGAGCAGTACCGCGAGCAGATCCGGGCGCTGGGCGAAGGCGGCGAATGAAACCGATCAGCCGCCGGACCGCCCTCACTCTGGGTGGCCTGGGGGTGGCCGGCACGGTCATCGGCGGGGCGGGTCTGCTCTGGACCGGGCAGGGCGACTCCGGGCAGGGCGGCCCCGGGCAGCCCGCCGGCCGGCCCGCCGGCTCGGCC
>NZ_SOGW01000100.1:0-15201 GCF_004403075.1 Cryobacterium sp. TMT2-10
CCGCCCGCAGCGCGGCATACGCGCGCCGCGGCCCGGCCCCGCAGGCAAGGGACTCGCCGAGCCGGTCCAGCCGCAGCCGGGCGTCGCCGTGGAGGGCGAGCAGCGCCGCCGCCGCAACCCGGATCTCCTCGGCCGTCGCCGTGTTGGGCGCCAGGGCGAGCCCGAAACCGGCCCGCTCGATCGCCGCCCCCCCGGCGAACTGATCCGTTGAGAAGGGCAGCACCAGCAGCGGCACGGCCGAGGTCATGGCCTCGGTGACGCTGTTGTTGCCGCCGTGCGTCACCGCCAGGGCGGAGTGCCGCAGCACCGTCACCTGCGGGAGGAAGCCCCGCACCAGCCACGAGTCCGGCACGGGGCCGAGCTCGGCCGGGTCGGAGGCCCCGGTCGCGAGGGCGACCCGCACGTCGAGGGCGGCCAGCGCCTCGGCCACGCGGGCCAGCACGTCGGTCCGCACCGACAGGAAGCTGCCGAAGCTGACGTACACGATCGGCCGGTCGCTCTCCACCGCCAGCCACCGTTTCACCTCGTCGTCCACGGCCTCCGCGCGCACGGCGGAGCCGAGGAACGCGTGCGGAGGCAACAGGTCCGCCCGCTTCGGGTCGTGCAACTCGGCCGGATAGTTCAGCAGCAGGATGTCGCCGGCCTCCTGGAACGCATCCGTGCTCGGGATCATCGACGGGTCGAGGGCGAGGAGGGCGTCGTTCCACTGGCGGGTGAACGAGTCGCGCACGTCCTCGCAGGTGTGGTGCAGCGCGTCGAGCTCGGCGGGCTCGGGCGAGAAGGCGTCCGGCCACTCGGGCGGGTAGCCGTAGACCTCGTCGCCGACGGGCAGGGCAGACGGATGCCCGATCACGACGTCCGCATGCCGCACCCCCGCACTGAGCAGGGCCAGCCGGGCGCTGAACGCCAGGTGGTCGACGATCACGTGGTCCGGGCGCACCTCGGCGACGATCCGCTGCACCTCCCTCGCCACCTCCACCGGGTTCCAGAGCAGGTCGCTGCTGCGGGCCTCGGCCTGGAAGCGGAGGGTGTCGACCATGCCGCGGCGGGTGGCGTCGAAGAACCCGCGCAGGGCGTCGTCCTCGCCCTTGGGCTGTTCTTCGGCGCGGATCGTGCCGGGGTTGGAGCCGCGGCCCAGCTGCAAGTTCACCCGTTCGAAGCCGAAGGCCGTCACGATGTCGGCCGTGGCGGGGCCGCTGGCCACCACCACGCGTTCGCCCGCCTCCAACCAGGCTGTGCCGAGCGTGGCGAGCGGAAACAGGTGGGACGCGTAGTCCGGGCTGATGATGAGCAGCGTCATGAGGCGCTCAGCGCCCAGTCAGTCGGCTCGTCCGCGTCGGACGCATCGGAGACGTCCCGGTAGACGCGGGACAGGGTCGCGGCCATGGCCTGGATGGTGAACGAGCCGGCCACCATCGCCCCGGCGCGATCCGCGTACTCCGGCCCGAACGGCCCGGAGGCCAGCACCAGCGCCGCGGTGATCCCGGCGGAGAGGGCCGCCCGGTTGCCGGTGTCGACGAGGTACCCCGTCACTCCCTCCTCGACGTAGGTGGCCGGTCCGCCGGAGTTCGGGGCCACGACAGTGAGCCCGGACGCCATCGCCTCGAGCAGGGCGATGCCGAACTCCTCCTTCATGCTCGCGCAGACGTACACGCCGCCGGGCGCAGCCAGGCCCGGACGGCCGTAGCGCGCGGCGGCCAGCCAGCGGGCGACCGTGTCGTTGGTGCGGTGCCCGGCCAGCAGCAGCCCGTGCCCGGCCGCGTCCGCCAGCGGCACGACGGCGGCCATCGAGTCCAGCTGCCCCTGCTCGTCGAACGAGGGCGCGTTCAGGTCGCCGCCGAGCACGAGCAGGTTGCAGCTCGCTCGGAGGCCCGCGTCGGCAGCCCAGGCCTCCACCAGCGTCGCCATGCCCTTCACCCGGTGCAGCCGGCCGACGGTGACGGCGAGGGGCAGGCCCTGTCGGCTGGTCGGCAGGGTGGCCAGCAGGGCGTCGAGCTCGGCCACCGCCGGGGCGCCGTCCGATACGGATGCCGCGCCCGCCACATCCGCGGCCGCCACAGCAGCGCCCGCAGCACCCGCAGCATCCGCCAGGGACCGCTCGATCACCGCGAGGTCGATGCCCTCCGCGATCACGGAGTGACGCTCGGGATGCTGCGAGATGTCGATGCCCACGAGGTCGCGCATGTCGCGCTGCAGGTCGGGCCGGGGGAAGAGCACGGTGTGCGCGGCATCCGCGGCCAGCCTCTGCACGAGCCGCGCCCGGAACCAGAAGTGCTCCGTCTCGTCGACCGTGCCAAAGTTGGCCCGGGTCAGCACCCCGGACGTGTCCAGGGAATGGATGACGCTGTGCGGGTCCGGCGCGACCGTGAACACGATCGGGATGTCGAGTTCCCGGGCGACGGTGGACGCCGCCAGGGTGCCGATGTCCGCCATCCGCAGGTGGATCGCGTCGACGGAACCCGCCGCACGCAGAATGCGACGGATGCCCCGCTGCGTCTCGATCCGCCGGGGCCAGGCGTCCACGGATGCCACCGGGTCACCCAGGAACGGAACGGTCGCGAACGCGTGGCCGGCGAGGGTCGAGCCGACCTCGGACAGGCAGGAGAGCCCGGCGGCGTGGTCACCCCGCGAGAGGGTGAGCACGCGTTCGACGGGCGACCCGGCCGGCCCGGCGACCAGGGCGTCGCCGAGGCGCACCAGCAGGGTCGCGATGCCGCCGTTATCACCGGACCCGACCTGGCTGAGCTCCCGGTCGATGTCGGCGTGCAGGAAGAGCTGTGCCACCGTGAGGCCCTGACTCCAGGGCGGGCGGGGATAGGTGGGCACGGTCAGGTCGACCAGGGCGAGCCTGGCGACATCCGCGAGCTCGTCGGACCCCTGGGACAGCTCGCTGACGATCCGGATGCTGGCCTCGTTCGGCCCGAGGTCGCCGAGGGCGGCGATCGCGGTCGCACGCACGGGCACCGATTCGGCGCGGTCCACGGCGACGCGGCGCAGCAGGCGCTCGGCGATGCGGCCGGCCGTGAGTCCCATCGTCTCGACCAGCCGGGCCCGGGCGGCGGGCTCGTGCACTCCGATCAGGGCGCCCTCCAGGGCGAGAGCCACATGCTCGGGAACCGACGAGCTCCACTGTTCCAGGGTGCGCTGCGCGATCATGCCGGAGAATCCGCCGGAAACGACCATGGTCAGGAGCCCGGCGAGCGCGTCGAAGCGGGGCAGGCGGGCACCGAACGCCCAGGCCGCGTGTTCCCGGATGAAGGGCGAGTCGTGCAGGAGCAGGGACACCAGGACTTCGTCGGCGGATTCGTCGAACACCTGGCCGAGCGAGTGGATGGCGGCGATGGCGGTGAGCTGGTCTCCGGCATCGAGGGCGGCCTGGGCGAGCAGGCGCACCGCGCGCACGCCGCCGTCCCGGCTCGCGGCGATGGTCAGGTTGTCCGCGCAGCGGATGCCGTCGAGGATCGACCTGCTCTGCCGCATCGTGTCCAACGTCGTATGAGTCCCCACGGTTGCCTCTCTGTTGGGCTGTCGAGTCTGTTGGGCTGTCGAGCTGTCGGCTGTCGAGCTGTCGGCTGTCGAGCTGTCGGCTGTCGAGCTGTCGGCTGTCGAGCTGTCGGCTGTCGAGCTGTCGGCTGTCGAGCTGTCGGCTGTCGAGCTGTCGGCTGTCGAGCTCCCCTGGGCTGTCTTCCCAGGCCTGGCCGGGCACCTACGTGTCTAACCGGATGCAGACCAGCATCATTCCACGAGCCCATCAAACGCCATATCCCTGACCAGTTGCTGCTGTTCCGGCTGGGAATCACCCGGGACCCTTGCCGGCAGCGCGAGCCGGAGGGAGCAGGATGGAGGAATGACACGACGCGCTCCGATCGAAGACATCAACGAAGACAACCTGGTCGTCAAGAAGCCGAAGAAGTCCGCGGCCGGTGTCGAGGCCGTCGCCGTCGCCCTCGAACGCGGCATCGCGCAGGCCGGCGTCGGCCGCACGGCCAAGGCGCTGCTCCGGCTGAACCAGCGCGACGGCACCGACTGCCCCGGCTGCGCCTGGCCGGAGTCGCAGGGCCACCGCAAGACGGCGGAGTTCTGCGAGAACGGCGCGAAGGCCGTCGCCGAGGAGAGCACCCTGCGTACCGTGACCCCGGCGTTCTGGGCCGAGCACTCGATCGAGGAACTCGCCACCAAGACCGAGTACTGGCTGGGCAACCAGGGCCGCATCACGCATCCGATGGTCATCCGTCCCGGCGACACGCACTACTCGCAGATCTCCTGGAACGCCGCGTTCGAACTCATCGGCGAGCAGATCCGCGCCACCGTGCCCGACCGCACCGTCTTCTACACCTCGGGCCGCACCGCGAACGAGTCGGCGTTCCTGTACCAGCTGTTCGCCCGCTCGATCGGCACGAACAACCTGCCCGACTGCTCCAACATGTGCCACGAATCCTCCGGAAGCGCACTGAACCCGACCATCGGCATCGGCAAGGGAACCGTGTCCCTCGAGGACCTCCACCAGGCCCAGCTGATCCTGGTCGTCGGCCAGAACCCCGGCACCAACCATCCACGGATGCTGTCGGCCCTGAAAGAGTGCAAGGACAACGGCGGCAAGATCGTCGCCGTCAACCCGCTGCCGGAGGCCGGGCTGTTCAACTTCAAGGACCCGCAGTCGGTGTCCGGACTGATCGGCGACGGCACCGCCCTCTCCGACGAGTACCTGCAGATCAAGGTCGGCGGCGACCTGGCCCTGTTCCAGGCCCTTGGCCACCTGCTGCTCGAAGAGGAAGAGCGCGTGCCCGGATCCGTCGTGGATGCGGAGTTCGTGGCCGCGAACACGCAGGGCCTCGAGGACTACCGCGCGGCCCGCAAGAGCATCGACTGGGCCGAGACCGAAAAGGCCACCGGCCTGAACGTGCTGCAGATCACCACCGTGGCGCGCATGATGGCGGACTCCAAGGCCACGATCATCTGCTGGGCGCTGGGCCTGACCCAGCAGCCGCACTCGGTGAACACGCTCAAGGAGATCATCAACCTGCTGCTGCTGCAGGGCAACTTCGGCAAGCCCGGCGCCGGCGCCTGCCCGGTGCGCGGCCACTCCAATGTGCAGGGCGACCGCACCATGGGCGTCTGGGAGAAGCCGAAGGAGGCGATGCTCGCCGCTTTGGACACGGAATTCGGCATCAACGCCCCGCGCGAGCACGGCCTCGACTCGGTGGACACGATTGCGGCGCTCGAGAACGACGACGTCGACGTGTTCGTCGCCATGGGCGGCAACTTCGTCCTCGCCGGCTCCGACACCGTGGCCCTGGAGACCGCGATGCAGCGGGTCGGGCTCACCGTGCACGTGTCGACCAAGCCGAACCGGTCGCACATCATGCACGGCCGGACCTCGCTGATCCTGCCGACGCTCGGGCGCACCGACACCGACGACAAGCATCCGGGCGGACGCCAGGTGCTCTCGGTCGAGGACTCGATGTCGGTCGTGCGCACCACGCAGGGGCGCCTCGACCCGGTCTCCGAACACCTGCTCGCCGAGCCGGTCATCGTCGCCCGGATGGCCAGCGCCACCCTCGGAGAGGACCACGTGATCGACTGGAAGGCCATGGCCGACGACTACGACGTCATCCGTGACCGCATCTCCCGGGTGATCCCCGGCTTCCAGGACTTCAACACGCGCCTCAAGACCAAGAACGGGTTCGTGCTGCCCAACCCGCCGCGGGACACCCGCAGCTTCGCCACGGACATCGGCCGGGCCCGGTTCACGGTCAGCCCGCTCGAGTACCTGACGCCGCCGCCCGGGCACCTGATCCTGCAGACGATGCGCAGCCACGACCAGTACAACACCACCTTCTACGGCCTGGACGACCGGTACCGCGGCATCTCCGGCGGCCGCCGCGTCATCCTGATCCACGAGGACGACGTGACCGAACTGGGGTTCACGGACCGCGACATGGTCGACGTGATCAGCACCTTCCAGGGCGAGGAACGCCGCGCCAACGAGTTCCGCCTGGTGGTCTACCCCACCCCGCGGGGCTGCGCAGCGGCCTATTTCCCCGAGGCGAACGCCCTGGTGCACCGCGAGCTCGTGGCGCGCGAGTCGAACACCCCCGGCTACAAGGCCATGTCGGTGCGGTTCATCCCGCACGAAACCGTGCCCGCCTAGCCGAGCGCGCCCTTCACCGTCACAGCGCGGTGCTGCTGCTGAACCAATTCGACGGAGATTCTCGGCTAAAACCGCTGTTCTGGGGTTGCCAGGGCCGATTTGGCCAAAATCTCGGCTCTCCTGTCGTAACCGTGGGTTAAACCCGGCCGGGGAGCACGGGTTTGTGGCCGCCGAGGCTGAGCATGGCGAGGGCGATGAGGGCGTCGGATGATTTGAAGCCGAAGGCGATTCGGGTGATGAGTCGGATTTTGGTGTTGACGGATTCGATGCGGCCGTTTGAGAGGCCGTGTTCGATCGAGGCGAGGATCGCGGCGCGGTGCTTGACGATGGAGCGTTGGAGTTTCACGAACGATGGGATTCGGCTGCGGCGTGCCCATCCGACCCACTTGTCCAGGGCCTCGGCGGCGTCGTCGTGGGGCAGTTTGAAGACCAGTCTGAGGCCTTCTTTGAGGTAGTAGGCCCGGCCCAGGGCCGGGTTGGTTTGAACGACCCAAGCCAGCTTAATCTGTTGTTTCTCGGTGAGGTTCTCCGGGTTTTTCCAGAGCGCGTAGCGGGAGTTCATCATCAACTTCGCGTGCTCGCTGTGAGGCCGGACCGGAGCGTCGCGGGCGGGCCGGCCAACCGTTCGGGACTCGTTCAAGCGGGCCCGTTTCCGAGCCTCGGTCCAGGCTGCCCGGCGGACTTCGTCGAGGGCTTCCGTGGCCCATTTGACGACGTGGAACGGGTCCGCGCAGCGGACCGCGTTCGGGCAGCGTGCCGCGACGACGGTCGCGATCCAGCCGGCCCCATCCGCGGAAACATGCGTGATCAGAGCTGATCGTTCCTCGCCGAGGGCATCGAAGAACGTGCCGAGAGTGGCCTTGTCCTGGCCCGGAGCTGCCCAGACCAGACGCCCCGAATCGTGGTCGACGACCACGGTCAAGAACTTCCGGCCGCGCTTGAAGGAGACCTCATCGATCCCGATCCGGGTGAGCCCGGCGAAGGGATCATGGAGCTCTTCCGTGTCGGCCCAAACCCGGGTGATGATCGCCCCCACCGTCCTCCATGCGATCCGCGTCAACTCAGTCGCCGCGGTCTTCGATGTTTTCGTGGCCAGCCACGCGACATAGGAATCGAAGTCGCGTGTGTGGCCGGCCTGGTGCCGGGCCCACGGGACCGCAGCCACGATCACACCATGCTCCCGGCACGACACCCGCGAGGCTTCCGCCTCCAAGTAGACCTGGATCGTGCCCACGTCCAAGGCCCGCCACCGGCGCCGTCCCGCACCCCCGTCATAGCGTGGGCAGCGTTTCAGGCAGGACCCGCACCGGTTCCGCGCCGCCCTCGTCGGTCGCACCGAGGCCACCAAAACACCCGTCACTGGATCAAGATTCAGGCCCTCGACGACCGTCTTGTCGACACCGAGCAAGGTCCGCCATATTGTTAGAGATCGCACGCCGTTTTCCCGCCTATAAAGTTTCTTTCCTTGACAGTCAGAAACCTAGACAGGAAGCGGCGTGCGGCCGTTAAGGCGCTCCGAAAGACCCACAGATGCAGCAGGAGAGCCAAAATCTCCGTCGAATTCGTTCGGGACGCGGGGCGGCAACACCTTACGGGTGGGGGCCCGGCCGAACACAGGGCGCCCCGACCGAGGCCAGGTTGGCCCGACCGAGGCCAGGTTGGCCCGACCGAGGCTAGGTTGGCTGGACTGACCGCACACGGAGGTGCCCATGGAGCAACGCAGCTGGTCCGGCCACGTCTTCATCGCGACGAGCGTGGACGGTTTCATCGCCCGCAGCAACGGCGACATCAACTGGCTCACCGACACGCCCGGCGAGACGCCCGGCGACGACGAGTTCTTCGCATCCGTCGACCATCTCCTGATGGGGAGGGCGACCTACGAGAAGGTACTCAGCTTCGACCGGTGGCCCTACGGCAGCACACCGGTGCTGGTGCTCAGCAGCACGCTGATGCCGGCCACCCAGGCAGCGACCGACGGCCAGAGCATCCGCGTCGTGCGCACGCTCGCGGCGGCGGTGTCCGTGCTCAACGAGGCGGGAGCCGCCCGTGTCTACCTCGACGGCGGCAAGGTCGTGCGGGCCTGTTTGGCCGCCGACCTCGTCGACGACCTGGTCATCACCCGGATCCCGGTGCTGCTGGGCGACGGCATCCCGCTTTTCGGCGCTCTTCCCGGGGCGCTCCCGGCGGACATCCGGCTGCAGACCCTCTCGGCTGGGCAGATCAGCGGGGGCATGATCCAGGAGCGCTATTCGGTCGTGCGCTGAGCTTCGAGCCGACTCAGCCCGCGATGACCGCCCGGCTGCGCGCGGCGCTTTCGCTGTCGATCCGCTCGGCCCCGGCGTAGATCACCATCGAGTCGCCACGCAGGAACCCGACCAGGGTCATCCCGACCTCGGCCGCGAACTCCGCGGCCAGCGACGATGGCGCGGAGACGGCGGCGAGCACCGGGATTCCGGCCATCATCGCCTTCTGCGCAAGCTCGAAACTGGCCCGGCTCGACACCATCAGCACCGTGCCGGAGAGCGGCAGCAGGTTCTCCTTGAGCGCCCAGCCGATGACCTTGTCGACCGCATTGTGACGGCCGACGTCCTCGCGCAGCACCAGCATCCGCCCGGTGGCGCCGTCGAAGAGGGCCGCCGCGTGGATGCCGCCGGTCTTCTCGAACACGGCCTGCGCTTCCCGCAGCGCGTCGGGGAAGGTGATGAGCAGTTCCGCGCTGACCCGCAGGGGGTCCTCCGCCACCGGGAACGACGATTTCGTGCGCACGGCGTCGATGCTGGCCTTGCCGCACAGCCCGCAGGAGCTGGTCGTGAGGAACGAGCGTTCCAGGCTCGGGTCCGGCGGCCGCACACCCGGTGCGAGCGACACATCGAGCACGTTGTAGGTGTTCTCGCCCTCGTCGTCGGTGGCGCCGGCGCAGTACCGCGCGGTGAAGAAGTGCTCGCCCCGAGTGATCACGCCCTCCGACACCAGGAACCCGGCGGCCAGGTCGTAGTCGTTGCCGGGGGTGCGCATCGTGACGGCGAGCGAACGGCCGTTCACGCGGATCTCCAACGGTTCTTCGGCCGCCAGCACGTCTTCCCTGGTGGTGGGGTTCTGGCCCACCGTCAGCCGCACGACCTTGCGCCGCACCGTGATTCTGCTCAAATCAGTCACCCGCCAATGTAGGACATTTCGATTCTTTTCTTGCCGGATGCCCGCAGGCCCCCGGTCTGCGAGCTGCGCAGCTCCGAGTAGCGGTCGGTGCGCTCACGCCAGATCTGCGCCATCACGGTGGACAGCTGCTCGTCGGTGCAGCCGCCGCGCATCAGGGCCCGCAGGTCGTGCCCTTCGGTCGCGAACAGACAGGTGAAGAGCTTACCGTCGGTGGAGACCCGCGCCCGCGAGCAGGAGTGGCAGAACGACTGGGTGACGCTGGAGATGACCCCGATCTCGCCACCGCCGTCGCGGTACCGCCAGCGCCGGCTGGTCTCGCCGCTGTAGTTGGGCGAGACCTCCTCCAGGGGCAGCTCGGCGTTGATGCGTGCCACGACCTCGGAGGAGGGCACCACCGCGCCCATCTCCCAGCCGTTGCTGGAGCCGACATCCATGAACTCGATGAAACGCAGGATGTAGGGCGTGTCCTTGAAATGGCGGGCCATGGCCACGATGTCCTGGTCGTTCTGGCCGCGTTTCAGCACCATGTTGATCTTGATCGGCCCGAGGCCCACCGAGTGGGCCACGTCGAGGCCGTGCAGCACCTTGGCGACCGGGAACTTCACGTCGTTCATGGCCTTGAAGGTGGCGTCGTCGAGCGAGTCCAGGGACACCGTCACCCGCCGCAGCCCGGCATCCTTCAGCGCCTGGGCCTTCAGCGCCAGCACGGAACCGTTGGTGGTCAGGGCGATGTCGACTTCGCGGCCGTCCGGGGTGCGCAGCGCGGCCAGCATCGCGACGAGTTCTTCGAGCCCCTTGCGCAGCAGCGGTTCGCCGCCGGTCAGGCGGATCTTCTCGACCCCGTGAGCGACGCTGATCCGGGCCAGCCGGGTGATCTCCTCGAAGGAGAGCAGCTCATCGCGGTCCATGAACGCGAAGTCCTTGCCGAAGACCTCTTTGGGCATGCAGTAGACGCAGCGGAAGTTGCACCGGTCGGTGACCGAGATGCGCAGGTCGTGCAGCGGGCGGGCGTACCGGTCGGTGACCAGACCGGTCGGCTGTTCCACGGCGACCGGGATGTCGGTGAGGGCACTGAAGTAGCGGGGAACGGGTGCGGTGATGTCGACTCCGGTCATGTCTCCACACTAACTGCCGCCCCGAGCGGCAAAAGGTCGCCGGGACGGTGAGAAATCCCCGGGACGCGAAACCCGGCCGGGGCGAACCGCCGGCCGGGTTTCCCGTTTGGTGGGGCGCGGTTACTTGATGTACTGGTTCGGGTTCAGCACGTACTTGACAGACTTGCCGGCGTCGAACTCGGCGTACCCGCGCGGGGCATCGTCCAGGCTGATCGCCTGGGCGTTCACGGCCTTGGCGATCTGCACCTTGTCATGCAGGATCGCCATCATCAGCCCCCGGTTGTACTTCATCACCGGGCACTGACCGGTGGTGAAGGAGAGGGACTTGGCCCAGCCCAGGCCCAGCCGGATGGACAGCGAGCCGACCTTCGCCGCCTCGTCCACCCCGCCCGGGTCACCGGTGACGTAGAGCCCCGGGATGCCCAGGCCGCCACCGGCGGCGGTGACCGTCATCAGCGAGTTGAGCACCGTGGCCGGGCGCTCCGTGCCCGCGTCCTTGCCGTGGCCACGGGCCTCGAACCCGACGGCATCCACACCGCAGTCGACCGTGGGTTCACCCAAAATCTGCTCGATCTGGTCCTGTGGTTCGCCCTTCCGCAGGTCGATGGTCTCACAGCCGAAGCTGCGGGCCTGGGCCAGCCGCTCTTCGTTGAGATCGGCGACGATCACGACGGCGGCCCCGAGCAGCTGAGCGGATGCCGCCGCAGCCAGGCCCACCGGTCCGGCGCCGGCGACGTAGACGGTCGACCCGACCCCGACTCCGGCGCTGTACGCGCCGTGGAATCCGGTCGGGAAGATGTCGGAGAGCATGGTGAGGTCCATGATCTTCTCCAGCGCCTGGTCCCGGTCCGGGAACTTCAGCAGGTTCCAGTCCGCATACGGCACCAGCACGTACTCGGCCTGGCCGCCGACCCAGCCGCCCATGTCGACGTAGCCGTAGGCGCTGCCCGGGCGGTCCGGGTTGACGTTGAGGCAGATCCCGGTCTTGCGCTCCTTACAGTTGCGACAACGGCCGCAGGAGATGTTGAACGGCACCGAGACGATGTCGCCGACCTTGATGAACTCGACGTCGGGCCCGCACTCGACCACCTCGCCGGTGATCTCGTGGCCGAGCACCAGGTCCATCGGTGCGGTCGTGCGCCCGCGGACCATGTGCTGGTCCGAGCCGCAGATGTTCGTCGTGACGGTCTTGAGGATGACCCCGTGCGGCACCTTCCGGCCGACGTTGGCCGGGTTCACGCCCGGCCCGTCCTTCAGCTCGAAGGTGGGGTAGTCGATGTCGATGACCTCGACGACGCCTGGGCTCTTGTAGGCAACTGCTCTGTTTCCAGTCATGAAGTACCTTCCTAGTTCCTGATTGCTTTCCTCGTGGCGCGGCCACTGCGGTCGCGCGAGAGTGCATGGGTGTCTCTAGTTGGATCCCTTTTCGTGGTGCGATCCCTAGGTGACTACAGATGGCCTGAGAATTCAAGGTGTTTGCCGGAGTTCGCCCGGATGGGTATTCACCGCACGCCCCCAGCGCCTACCGTGGTAGTCATGGCCATACCTCCCCTCGTCGAGCCGGTCGCCCGGCTCAGCGCCGCCGAATCCGTCCGCACCGCACGCCAGCGTCGCCTGCCCCAGCTGAACGAGCTCGGCCAGCGCCGGCTCGCCAACGCCCGGGTGCTGGTGCTCGGCGCCGGCGGTCTCGGTTCCCCCGCGCTGGTCTACCTGGCCGCGGCCGGGGTCGGCACCATCGGCATCGTCGACAGCGACGACGTCGAACCCAGCAACCTGCAGCGCCAGATCGTGCACGGCCAGGCGGATGTCGGCCGGCCCAAGGTGGTCAGCGCGGCCGAGTCGATCGCGGCCATCGCGCCGGAGGCCGTGGTCGTGCAGCACGGCGAGCGGCTCGACGCCGGCAACGCCGCCACCATCCTCGGCGGCTACGACGTCATCATCGACGGCACCGACAACTTCCCGACCCGGTTCCTGGTCAACGACACCTGCGCGGCCCTGGGCCTGCCGCTGGTGTGGGCATCCGTGCTTCGCTTCGACGCGCAGCTGTCGGTGTTCTGGGCCACCCCGCCGGCAGGGAGCGGCCTCACCGGCGTTCACCTGCGCGACCTCTTCCCGACCCCGCCCGCCGAGGGCGAGGTGCCCAACTGCGCGGAGGCCGGCGTTCTCGGCGCGCTCTGCGGCCAGGTCGGTTCCCTGATGGCCACCGAGGCCATCAAGCTCATCGCCGGGATCGGCACCCCGCTGATCGGGCGCATCCTCGTCATCGACGCCCTGTCGGGGCGGTTCACCGAGGTTCCCCTGCTCGGCACCGGCATCGCCGCGGCCGACCCGAACCCGCCCGCGACAGCCGCCGCCGCGCCCAACGCCTGGCCGACGATCACCCCGGTCGAGCTCGTCGCCCGTCTGGGCGCCCGGGCGAAGAGCACCGACGCGTTCCTGGTCGTCGACGTGCGCGAACCGGACGAACACACCGAGAGCGCCATCCCGGATGCCGTACTGCTCCCCCTCGCCGAACTGCTCACCACCGAGGGAATGGCCACCCTTCCCCGCGACGTGCCGCTGGTGCTGCACTGCCACACCGGCACGCGTGCGGCCCGCGCCGCGACCGCGCTCCAAGCGGCCGGCTTCACCGACCTCACCCTGCTCGACGGCGGAATCGTCGCCTGGGACGCCGCCGTCGCCGCCCGCACCGCCCCCGGCCTCGGCAGCAAGTGGTCCAGGGAGTGGTCGGCCACCTGGTCGCCGGAATGGTCCACCGAGGCCAGGAGCTGACCGTGGCCGAGGGAACGCACCGGCACGATCACGGCGGCAGGCACACCCACGAGCACGTCGCCGACGGCTGCTCCGTCCCCGCCTCGGCCCGCACCGTGGCCGAGCAGCTGGCCGCCGTGCTCGCCGCGGTCGCCCCGCTGCCGCCGGCGCTGGTGTCCCTGGACGAGGCCCTCGGGCTCGTGCTCGCCGAGGACATCCGGAGCGCCACGGACACCCCGCCGTTCGACAACTCGGCCATGGACGGCTATGCCGTGCGACGCGCGGACCTGCTCGGGGCCACGGAACAGACCCCGGTCTCCCTGCCGGTGGTCGCCGACCTCGCCGCCGGCACGGCGCAGAATCCGCGCCTGGAAACCGGCCAGGTCGCGCGCATCATGACCGGGGCGCCGATCCCTGACGGGGCGGATGCCGTGGTGCCGATCGAGGACACCGACCAGGGCACACAGACGGTCCAGGTTATGCGCCCGCCCGGCCCGGCCGCGCACATCCGTCGCGCCGGCGAGGACGCGCACGCGGGCGACACCGTGCTGACCCGCGGGTCCGAGCTCTGGCCCACCCGGATCGCCGCCGCCGCGAGTGCCGGCACGTCCGGCCTGCGGGCCCACCCCGCCCCGCGCGTGGCCGTGATCTCCACCGGCAGCGAACTCGTCACGCCGGGCGAACCGACCCGGCGCGGCCAGATCCCCGATTCCAATTCGTACCTGCTCGCCGCTGCCGTCGCCGAGGCCGGCGGGGTGCCGATCCGGCTGGGCGCGGTGCCCGACGACGAGAACACCCTCCGCAGCCTGCTCACCAGCCTCGCCGGCACCGTCGACGCGATCGTGCTGTCGGGCGGCGTGAGCGTGGGCGCGTACGACGTGGTGAAGGCCGTGCTGGCCCCGCTCGGCACGGTGCGGTTCGGCCCGGTGAAGATGCAGCCCGGCAAGCCGCAGGGCTTCGGCCGGTGGCCCGCCGACGCGGACGGAACCGACGGCCCGGTCATCTTCGCCCTGCCCGGCAACCCGGTGAGCGCCTTCGTCTCGTTCGAGGCGTTCGTGCGACCGGCCCTGCGCCGGATGGGCGGGCACAGCGAGCTGTTCCGGCCCACCGTGGACGCCGTCGCCGCCGAAAGCTGGGCTTCCCCGGCCGGCCGCGCCCAGTACATGCCCGTCATGCTCCGCCGGGACGGCACGCGCACACTCGCCCGCCGCGCCGCGGCCGGCGGGTCCGGCTCGCACCTCGTGGCCGGTCTCGGCCAGGCCCAGGGACTTGCCATCGTGCCGGAGGACGTCACCCGGATTGACGAGGGTGGGCCCGTCACTGTCATGCTGGTGACATGACCGCACGCGACACGCCCGCACACCCCTTCACCCACCTCGATTCCGCCGGCCAGGCCCGAATGGTCGACGTCACCGACAAGGTGCCCACCGTGCGCAGCGCGACCGCGGCCGGTTTCGTGGCCTGCGGCCCGAAGGTCGTCGCCGCCCTCCGCGACGGCAGCACCCCGAAAGGCGACGTGCTGGCCGTGGCCCGCATCGCCGGCATCCAGGGCGCCAAGAAATGCGCCGACCTGCTCCCCCTCGCGCACGTGATCGGGGTGCACGGCGCCGCCGTCGACCTCGTGGTCGAGGATGCGGGCGTGCGGATCATCGCCACGGTGCGCACGGCCGACCGCACCGGCGTCGAGATGGAAGCGCTGACCGCGGTGTCGGTGGCGGCGCTGGCCGTCGTCGACATGGTCAAGGGACTCGACAAGTCGGTCATGATCGAGAACGTGCGGCTGATCACCAAGACCGGCGGCAAGTCCGGCGACTGGCACCGCCCGGCGGGGTCGTCGGGCGACTAGCCATGAGCGTCGACCTGATCGTGCTCGCCGGCGGCCGCGGCAGCCGGCTCGACGGCGCGCTCAAGCCCGCAGTGGAGGTGGCCGGCCGGTCCCTGCTGTCCCGGGTGCTGGACGCCCGCGGGCTGGCGCGACGGGTCGTCGTGGTGGGGCCGGACTCGGCCCGCCCCGCCGCGGGCGAGGCC
>NZ_SOGW01000050.1:0-4670 GCF_004403075.1 Cryobacterium sp. TMT2-10
CATCACGGTCCCGGTGTTCAGTCTGATGGGTCTCAACGACGAACCGGCCCATCTGGAGGGTTACGGCCCGATCGACGCGGACACCGCGCGGCGGATCGCAGCTGGGGCGCCGAGCTTCACCCGGCTTCTCGTGCATCCGGAGACCGGGGTGGTACTCTCGGTCGGCCGGGACCGGTACAAGGTGCCCAAAGACCTCAAGAAGTACCTGCGGGTGAGGGACGAGACCTGCCGGTTCCCCGGCTGCAACCGGTCGGCGGCGCATGCCGACCTTGACCATTCGCTGGACTGGCAGTTCAACGGGCTGACCGCCGAGGACAACCTCGCCCACCTGTGTCCGCCGTGCCANACCTCGCCGAGCGGGCGCGCATTCGTGACCGAGCCGGCCACGTTCATCCGTGCGGTGGCACCTGAACCACCACCACCGCCGGAACCCGCCTCAGCAGCTCCGCCCGAACCCGCGCCGTTCTGACCTAAGGGTTGTTCGGCTGACTCGGGATCATATCCTTGCCGCGGCCCCCACCGCACGCCTACGATCTAGCCATGCCTCACCTCACCGTTCCAGGCGCGTCGCTCTACTACGAGACGACGGGCCACGTGTCATCACCGGCCCTGCTCCTTCTGCACGCGGGCATCGCGAACCTCCGGATGTGGGACCCCCAGGTCGCCGCGCTGGCTGCCAGCCACTTCGTCATCCGTTTCGACAGCCGGGGATTCGGCCAGACGCTCACCGAAGACGTGGAATTCTCCCCGCGCGGAGACGCCCTCGCGGTGCTCGATCACCTCGGGGTGGCGTCGGCCACGTTGATCGGGTGTTCCCGTGGCGGGTCGACCGCCATCGACCTGACCCTGGAACACCCGCACCGGGTGACGGGCCTGGTCACCATCGGCTCGGGTCCCAGCGGTTTTCCCGAGGTGGAACTGACCGAACTCGAGGATGCCCACTTCGACCAGCTCGACGCCGCCTTCGACGACCAGGATTGGCACAAGCTGGCCCGGCTCGAGGTCGCCCTGTGGGCTTTCGGTCCCCTCCGGAGCGAGTTGGAGCTCGACCCCGAATTCGTGGCCACGGCCTACGCGCTCAATCGCGTGAACGCGGTGCACGCGGAGGAACATCCGACACCGATGCCGCTCGAGCCTCCCGCCTTCGACCGGCTGGTCGACATCGAGGTGCCGGCGCTCGTCACAGTGGGCGAGTTCGATATCACCCCGGCCCTGGCCCAGTTCGAGTTCCTGCTCTCCACCGTGCCCGACGCCACCGGCTGCACCTTTCGGAATACCGCGCACCTGCCGAGCGTCGAGCAGCCGGCCGAATTCAATCGGGTCCTGGTGAATTGGCTGGCGGAGCACAACCTGTAACGAACGAGGCCGATCCGTGGGCCGTTCACGGTCCGTGCCGGACTTATTCACCGGGTCCCCGCACGCGTCTCTGACGCAGTGTCCTGCCGGTAGCCTTGGCACGTTCACATCCAGCGAGGGGCAACGATGTCGAAGATCGACTCCGACGACGATTTCACCGAGTTCGCGGGCACGGTCTTCTGGCCACGCAGCACCGCCGACCTCACGGACACCACGCGATGCCCGGCCTGCCACAGCCGACTGCGCTCCGCCGTCTGTTCGAACTGTGCCCTCGACCTGCGGCACCCCGCCGCCGCCCTGTTGCTGACCGCGTCGACGGATGCCGCAGCGTCGCTGGCCCGCCGCACCGCCGCACCGCCCTGATCGGGCGTATCCGCTTCGACGTGGCCGAGGCGCTGGCGGCCGAGCGTGTCGCACTCCGGGCCGCGGCCGCGGCGCCGAAGCCCGTGCCGATTCCGGTGCCACTGCCTCCGGCGGCTGCGCCGGCCCCCGTGTCGGCCCCCGTGTCGGCCAACGTGCTGGCCCCCGTGCTGGCCCCCGCCGCACCGGCAGCCCGGACTGTCCGGCCGCCGCGCGCTCCGCTGAAGGGGGCGACGGCATCCGTTCCCGGTGCGCCCCGACGCTCGAGCGTGCAGATCCTGCTCCTGCTGGTCGGCGTGACCCTGGTGTCGGTGGCCGCGATCTTCTTCATCACCGTGGCCTGGATCTATGCGGGCCACGAGGCGCGCTCGGCGATCATCGCCCTGTTCACCGTGGCCGCGCTCGTCACGGCGGGCGTGCTGCGGCGCAAGCGGCTCGTGGCCACGGCCGAGGGGATCGGAGCGCTGGTGGTGGTGCTGGTACTCCTCGACGCCTGGGCGCTGCGGCAGAACGACCTGTTCGGGCTCGCCGCCGCCGACGGCGCGGCCTACTGGGCATCACTCTGGTGAGCTGCACCGTTCTCTTCCTGTTCTGGCATGCCGTGTCCGGGCTGCGCGTCGCCAGCGTGTCCGGTTTTGCGGCCGCCGCGCTCGGCCTCGGCCTGCTCGCCGCCGGTCTCGCGGCCTGCCAGGACGACGCCAGCCGCCTGTTCGTCGGTCTGCTCGGCGCCGCCGTCGGCGCGTTCCTGCACCCGCTCACCCTGCCGCGCCGGGCTACCGGGCTCGCCGCCGGTGACATCCCGGCCCCGAGCGCCTCCGCCGCCCATGCACCAGACCCCACGCCGCACCCCGCACCGGCCGCACCGGTTCCGCACCGCTTCTGGCCCTCGGTCGACCGGGTGCCGGAGCGCGTATCTGTGCTGGTGCCGGGTGGACTCGCCCTGATCGGCGCGGCGCTCACGGCCACCATCGTCGATCCGGCCTTCACCCTCTCCCCGCTCATCACCCTCGGCGCGGTCACGGTCGCCGCCGTGCTGCACCAGATGCTGATCGTGCGCCGGGCGAGCCCCGGGTCCGCGGACGCGGTGTTCGCCTACGGCTGCGCCGCCCTCGCTGCCCTCACGCTGACGACCATTGCCCCCCTGATGGCCTACCGCGCGGACAACGTGACCGCGGCGATCACGGTGCCGATCCTGGTCGCGGTGCTGATTCCGCTGGCGGTCGAGCCGTACGCGCGCCGCCGATCCGCCGGACCGGCCCGCACCGCGGCGATCGTGGGCGGCGGAACGGCGGCCCTCGTCGCGGCGGGCTTCGCGGTGCTCGTGATCACCGCGGCCGCCATCCCCCTGCTCGTCGCGCTCACCAGTGGCCTGGCCGGCACCGGCACCGGCACCGGCACGATGCTGGCCCCGATCAGGCCGGACAGCGTCTGGGCGCTCGGCACCCTGGCCGCGGTCGGGCTGCTGGCCACGCTGGCGTGGCTGATCGGCGGCATCCCGACCGAACGCCGCCGCGTTCTCGCCGCGCTGTTTCTGGGCATCGCCGTACTCGCGGTGCCGTTTTCCGGCTCACTCCTTGCGGTGACGCTGCTCTATGCTCTGCTCGGATCCCTCTCGCTGGCGGCATTGGTGCCGGCGCGCCGGGGAAGGATGTCGCTCGGCGTGTTCCGCCCGGTCGCGCTGGCGTTCTTCGTGCTCACGGAAACGTTCGGCTACCTGGCTAGCTGGCAGAGCAGCACGATCTGGTGGATCGGCTCACTGGCGGCGATCACCGCCCTCCTCGGCGCCCGCCTGCTTGTCGACCGCACCGGCGACGTCGCCCGGGGCCTGCTGCTGGCCGGGGCGATCGCGCTTACCCTGGTCGCCGCCATCGCGGCGCCGTGGATGCTGACCCTCGGCGGGGCGCCATCCGTCACCGCCGTCTTCGTCGATTGCCTGCGCGCCCTCACCCTCACGACCGCGCTGCTGCAGCTGTTCGTTGCGCTCCCGCTGCCGCGTCTGTTCACCGTCGCCGACCGCCGCTGGGCGTTCTGGACGCTGCTCGCCCCGACCGTGCTGGCGTTCGCCCTGCCGGTGACGGTGCTCGCCGAAAGCCTCTCCGCCGCCGAGCGCGCCGCGCTGCTCCAGGGCGCACCGGCCGCGGGTATCGCGCACGCGACGGTGCTGCTCGCGGCCCTGCTGTTCTGGCTGCTGCTGCCCGCGAATCGGGACATCCTCGCGCGGGAACGACTCGTCGCCGCGATCGGCGTGGCCCCGGTTCTCTGGCTGCTGCTGTGGAGCGTCGCGCGAATCCCCCCGGCGACGCCGGAGGACCGCGTCCTCGTCGTCCCCGCCGCCGCGCTCGTCGCCTGCGGGCTGGGGCTCACCCTCGGCCTGCTGCGCGGCCGGAGCCGCGACCGCCTCGCCCTCGAGGCCGGCGCCGCCCTCGTGCTCGTGCCCGGCACGATCTGGGCCCTCGCCACCGCGCAGCCGCTGGGCTGGCTGATGCTCCTGCTGGCCGGCATCGCCGCCCTCCTCTCGGCGATCGCCGCCGACGGGCTGTTCGGTTCCCGGTCGCACCGCCGCCACCTCGGCTGGCTCGCCCTCGCGCTCGGCACGTCGGGGCTCTGGCTGGGCCTCGCCCGGGCCGGTACCACCGACGTCGAACCCTACGTGCTGCCGGTCGCGGGCGTCCTGCTACTGCTGGCCGCGCTGCTCCACCGGTTCGGCCGGATCGACCGGATCGACCGGGCCACGACGGCCGGCTCGGGCGCCGCGCTGCTCGCGTTCGCCGGCCTGCTGGTGGCCATCGTGCCGCTCGCGCTGGCCGCCGGCTCCGGCTCGCTTCTGCGCGCGGTGCTGGTGGCCGCGGCATCCGCCGTGCTGCTGCTCGGGGCCGGCTCCATCCGCTGGACGCCGCCGCGCTCGGCCTACCTCGCCGCCGCGGCCGCCGGCGGCGCGATCGGGCTGGCGCTGA
>NZ_SOGW01000133.1:0-12117 GCF_004403075.1 Cryobacterium sp. TMT2-10
TCACGGTCTTCCAGACCAGGGCCTGAATCCGGATCTCGTCCGCGGGCACCGCCACCGGGTGGTCGCCGCCGCCTCCGGTGGCGGCGGCAACGAGTTCGGGCTCGGCCGCCTGCACCTGGTCCAGGTCGGTGCAGCGGAGCGTGGGTACCAGGGCGGTCAGGATCGAGCTCGGGCCGGGACCGGTCGGCGATCGCCGCCGCCGTCGCCACCCGCAGGGCGTCCACCCTTCGGCCGAGCTGCTCCACCGCCGCGGTCACCTGCAGCAGGCCATCGTCATCGCACCCCCGCACCCCCTGAACACCACAGCGTGGCACCCACCTCGCCCGCGAGGGCCGCGAACGCAGCAGCCACCACAGCGGCGTCGAGGGTTGCAGTGGGGTCATCCATNATTTTTCGAAGTCAGATACGACTCGAACGGCAGGTGAACGAAGGCTATTCCGTCCAGGATCTGTGGGTCGACCAGGAATTCCTTCGGTGAGACAGCGGGGAACGCTGCCTCACCCGGCCGAGTGCCCCCAGTGCCACCTAGCCGAGTGCCGCCAGCGCAGCCTCGTTCTTCAGAGCGAGCGATTCCCGAACGCTGAAGTCCAGCTGCTCCACGCGCCAGGGCTCCGAGTTGTCGGCGATGTCGGCCCGCTTCACGGCGAGCGCGATCGGGTTCTCGCGGATCGCGGCGTAGTACTCGTCGTCGCTGCTGACGTCATCCGTTCTGGTCAGTGCTTCGACTGCCGTGACCACGCCGCCGGGGATGCCGCGGGCGAGCAGGTCGTGGCGGGTGATGTCGGTGTCGTCGAGCACATCAACCAGCCAGGCGGTGGCCTGTTCCAGCGGGTCGCTCAGGCGTTCCGCCACCCGGCGGTGGTGGTCGATGCAGTCCGCGCCGAGCTTGTCGACCTGCCCTCGGTGCGCGTCCGTGGCGATGGACTGCGCAATGGCGATGAATGACTCGGATGCGGCTGACGACATGAAAACCCCCGTTGATTGTTCGAGCATGAGTGTCCGAGCTGATGACCCTGGGCAGCCGAGACAGGCAGCCTCGAGCAAGGGAAAGATTCTTTCTGGAGGTGAGAACCATCCGACCCCATGCCAGCTACGTTAGCGTGCGCCTGCGACCAGGGAAAGCGACGGCATCGCACGGGGTAACGCGCCAGTCGTGGGGGCGGGATCAGGGCGGCGCCCGGGCGGGATCCGGCCCGGACCTCAGCGCGGATCTGCTCGCAACCGGCTTGATCACAAACTGACTTCCCCTCGCTTTGGGGGTCGGGTTACCCGTAAATACCCGCGTGTCGCCCCCGAGTTCGGCAGATCCGGCGCCGCCCGCCCTGTAAGTTCATCTCAGGTGATCACAGGGTCGCTGGGTAGACGGGTCATTTACGTCAATCGCACGGGCACACTCGTCGTGAGGCGGGGTCGCAAAGGCACGGGACCTTCGGGTCAGCCGGCCTACCGAATGAACAGGATCCACATCCAGATGAGCCTCACCACACTTGAGTCCGAGATCAGAAGCGGACCTTCCGGCCCGACTCTGCGGCCTCAGGCGTGCCAAAGACTCCTGCGCACCATCGCCGACCTGGGTAGGCAGGCGATCGACGCGGAGGAAGCCGGGCGAGACTAGGGTCTCGTCCTGACGAGGCATTGCAATCGGGGTTCGATTCGGGTTCGGCCCCGATTGCATGCTCGAGGCTTTAGGCCAGTGGGGTTCTCCCCATTGGCCTTAGCTTTGCCCGCGGCACAGTGCCCGCCACTGAGTGCCCGCCACTGCGTGCCCGCCGTTCAGCGTTTGCCCCGGCTCAGCGTTCGCCCCCGGCTTCGGTGCGCTCCTCGGAGGTGAAGCCGCGCTTGTCCTTTTTGCGGACATCCGTCACGTAGCGGCCAAGGTTGACGCTCAGGGCGGCCACCTCGTCGGAGGCGGCGGCGAACGTCATCGAGCTGTCGGCGTCAAAACCGAGGTCGGCGCCGGTGAGCACGGCGTCCTGGTTGGCGCCCAGGAAGACGAAGTCCCAGCTGTACTCCCGCGTCTGCTGCGTGACAAGGGCGCGCACGGCCGCGGCGGTGTACTCGTGGCTCGCATTCTCGCCGCCGTCGGTCACGACCACGACCTGAACCGTGTCGGGGCGGGCGTGTTCCGGCAGCGCCCGGAGCGTCTGCCCGAAGCCGGTCACCGCCACCCCGATCGCGTCGTGCAGCGCGGTCATGCCGCGCGGCTCGAGTTCGACGGACACGGTGGCCGGATCGGCCAGGGTGTGGGTGTGCTCGATCTCGTCGTCGAAAGTGACGATGTCCACCGTGAGCAGGCCGGGACCGGCCGCCTGCTCGGCGATCATCGCGGTGAGTCCGCCGACCATGTCGTCACGGATGCTCGACATCGAGCCACTCCGGTCGATCACGAGCAGCAGCGCCGTGTAGTTGGGATCAGTCATCTTGTGCCTCCTGATGGGTGCCCCCGCGTGGGGAGTGATTCAGAGTCTCAGAGACCTCTGACATTGCCCCTGTGACAGCGCATCAGACGGATGCTGCGAGCGCCGCCGAACCAATTCGACGGAGATCTTGTCGTAAAACCACTCTTTCGGGCTGTCGGGGGCCGATTTGGGCAAAATCTCCGTCGAATCCGTTCGCGGGCGGAGTCGGCACCAGAGGGACGCGGACTCCGATTCAGACTCGGACGCGAGCCCGGCCTCACCTGGTCGGGTGCACCTAGCAGGCCTCCGCGGCCCGCAGTAGGTTGCCAGCACCGGGCAGAGTCAGCAATTTTGCGAGCCCGCCGATGGTGGGAGAACAATGCTCGAGAGCAGCGTGGTCTGGTTCAACGAAATCGGTCTGGCGGACATTCCGCAGGTCGGCGGTAAGAACGCTTCACTCGGGGAGATGGTGCGCAATCTCTCCAGCGCGGGCGTGCAGGTGCCCGACGGGTTCGCGACCACCGCGAACGCCTACCGGGCCTTCGTCACGGCAAACGGGATCGAACCGGCGATGCGCCACCAACTCGACCTGTTCCATGCCGGCCACGCGTCGCTCCGGGCCACCGGCGACGTGCTGCGCGAGTTGTTTTTGGGGGGTGAGTTTCCCGCGGACATCGCCGACGGCATCCGTGCCTCGTACCGTGAACTCTCGGAGAAGGCCGGGCACCCCAATCTGCCGGTGGCCGTGCGCAGCAGCGCCACCGCCGAGGACCTGCCGGATGCCAGCTTCGCCGGTCAGCAGGAGACCTTCCTGAACGTGTCCGGGGAGCGTGACCTGCTCGACGCCTGCCGCCGCTGCTACGCGTCGCTGTTCACCGACCGGGCGATCAGCTACCGGGAGGTCAAGCACTTCGACCACCTGGAGGTGGCGCTGTCGATCGGCATCCAGCGCATGATCCGCTCCGATCTGGGCGGTTCCGGGGTGATGTTCTCGATCGACACCGACAGCGGATTCCCGGGCGTCGCCGTGATCAGCGCCTCCTGGGGGCTCGGCGAGACCGTGGTGCAGGGCACCGTCAACCCCGACAAGTACCTCGTCTTCAAGGAACTGCTGGAGCAGCCCGGCTGCACCCCGATCGTGGAGAAGACCCTGGGCGAGAAGGCCCGCAAGATGGTCTACGCCAAGGGTGGCAGCGCCCGCACCCGCATGGTCGACACCCCCGACGGGGAACGGCAGTCGTTCGTGCTGACCGACGCCGAAATCGTGAAGCTGGGCCGCTGGGCCGTGATCGTGGAGAACCACTACGGCCGGCCGATGGACATGGAATGGGCCAAAGACGGCCTGACCCGGGAGCTGTTCATGGTGCAGGCCCGGCCCGAGACCGTGCAGTCGCAGGCCAGCGGAACCAAGTTCACGGTCAGCCGGTTGAGCGAGAGGGGTCCGCTGCTGGTCACCGGGGTCGCGATCGGCGACAGCATCGCCTCCGGCACGGCCTGCGTGATCAAGGACCCGGCCGACATCGAGAAGTTCATCGACGGCGCCATCCTGGTCACCGAGATGACCGACCCGGACTGGGTGCCCATCATGACCCGCGCGGCCGGCATCGTCACCGACCATGGCGGCCCCACGAGCCACGCCGCCATCGTCAGCCGGGAGCTCGGTGTGCCGGCCGTCGTCGGCACCGGTAATGCCACCAGCGAGCTGACGGATGGCCAGCTGATCACCATCTCCTGTGCCGAGGGCGACGAGGGCTACGTTTTCGCGGGAGCCCTGGCCTTCGAGACCGAGGAGATCGACCTGGGCGAGGTTCCCGAGACCCGCACCAAGGTGATGGTCAACATCGCCAGCCCCGCCGCGGCCTTCGAATGGTGGCGGCTGCCGGCCGCCGGCGTGGGTCTGGCCCGGATGGAATTCATCATCAACAACCTGATCAAGATCCACCCGATGGCGCTGGTGCATCCGGAGCGGGTCACCGACCGGGCCGCGCAGAAGCAGATCCACGAACTCACCCGCGGCTACCTCGACCCGAAGGAGTACTTCGTGCAGGCGCTCGCGCTGGGAATCGCGAAGCTGACCGCTCCGTACTACCCGAACCCGGTGATCGTGCGGATGAGCGACTTCAAGACCAACGAGTATGCGCACCTCATCGGCGGGATGGACTTCGAGCACTCGGAGCAGAACCCGATGCTCGGCTTCCGGGGCGCGTCGCGCTACTACGACCGCCGCTACCGGGAGGGGTTCGCCCTCGAGTGCCGTGCGATCAAGCGGGTGCGCGAGAAGATCGGGTTCACCAACGTGATCGTGATGGTGCCCTTCTGCCGCACCACCGCCGAAGCCGACAAGGTGATCGCGGCGATGGCGGAGAACGGGCTGGTGCGGGGCGAGCGCGGGCTGCAGGTGTACATGATGTGCGAGATCCCGGCCAACGTCATCCTCGCCGAGAAGTTCGCGACCCGGTTCGACGGCTTCTCGATCGGTTCCAACGACCTGACCCAGCTGGTGATGGGCGTCGACCGTGACGCGGAAGACCTCGCCGCCCTCTTCGACGAACGCGACGAGTCCGTGAAATGGATGATCAGCGAGGCAATCAGAAAGGCCCACGCCGCCGGAATCAAGATCGGCATCTGCGGCCAGGCGCCCAGCAACTACCCCGACTTCGCGGCCTTCCTGGTGCAGCAGGGCATCGACTCCATCTCCCTCAACCCGGACAGCTTCCTCAAGACGGTCTCCCACATCGCCCAGGCCGAGCAGGAGCTCGACACGGCGTAGGCGTACGGCGCTGACAGCGCGGCGCTGACATTGCGTCGGCGCAGCTCCTTGACGGTGCTGCGCCGACGGATGCCGGATGTCGCGGGCGCCGCCGGCGGATGCCGGTCGTCGCCCGGGCTGCGCTACCGCTCGGCCTCGTCGAACTCGTCGAGCACGGCCTGTTCGTATTCCGCCTCCGCGGCGTCTGCCCTGGCGCGGGCCTCGGCCACGCGCTCGCTGATCGCGTGCTCGGATTTGCGGAGGCGAGCTGCCTCGCTCGGGGTGGCGTTGATGAGCAGGTCCTCCAGCGTTTCGGGGTCGAGGCGCATCGCGGCCATTGCGTCCACCTCGGACCGGGCCACCGCGGCCTTGCTGCGGAGGAGCTGCAGCCGAGACTCCTGCTCGGCTTTGCGTGCTCGCTGCTCGGAGGACTGCCCGGCCGCGTGCGGGACCGGGACGATCGCCTCGGTGCCGCCGGTTTGGGTCCCGCCGGTTCCGGTGCTGCCGGCCTCGTTCGTGCCGGGTGAGGTGCTGCTGCCGCCGGCGTCGTTGTCTGTTCCGTGCTCTGCGTTGCTCATACTGTCTCCCTTTTTTCGCTGGCAGCCTAGCGCGGGAGGGCACCCGGGGAAACGGGGGCGTCGCCGCTCCAGGCGTCGTGCAGCAGCCGGGTCAGGGCTTCCGGGGTGACCGGGCGCGGGTTCGACGGCGGCGCCGCGGGCACGATCAGCGCCACCGCCCGGGTGATGTCTTCCTCCCGGAAACCGAAGTCCCGCAGCGCGGTCGGCGCGTGCAGGCGGTCGCTCAGGGCGACCAGCGACTCGACGGCGGTGGGCGGTTCGGCCGGTGTTCCGGCTGGGCCGGGCACTTCAGTCAGGTCGGCGGCGGCAGCCGCGGCCCCGAGCGCACGGGCGAGCAGCGCCTCTGCCTCGGGCGCGGCCGGCACGTTGAAGGCGACCACATGCGGCAGCACGATCGCGTGCGTCTCTGAGTGGGGCAGTCCGAACGTGCCGCCGAGAACGTGGCAGATCTTGTGGTGCAGGCCCGAGCCCGCGCTCGAGAACGCGCTCGCCGACAGGTAGGCGCCGTAGAGGGCCTCCTCCCGCGCGGCCAGGTCACCGGGGTCGTCGGCGATGAGCGGCAGGGCGTGCGCCAGCATCCGGATCGCCTCGGCGGCAATCGTGCTGCTGACCGGGTTCTTGCCCGGGGCCCAGAGCGCGTCGATGCCGTGCGCGAGGGCGTTGAGCCCGCTGGACACGCTGAGGTCGCGGGGGAGCGCCCGGGAGAGCTCGGCGTCGTAGATCACGGTGCCGGGCAGCACCCGGGGATCGAAACCGGTCGTCTTCACCCCGTGTTCGACCTGGCCCCAGACGGCGGTGGCCTCCGACCCGGAGTAGGTCGTGGGCACCGCAACGATCGGCAGGCCCTCGGCCCGCGCGACCGCCTTGGCCAGGCCGATCGCCGACCCGCCGCCGATCGGCACGAGCACGTCGATCCGGGCGTCCCGGGCGGCCTGGCGGGCTCGCTCGGCCGATTCGACCGGCACGTGCTGTACGACGTCGTCGAAGATCGCGGCCGGACGGATGCCGCCGAGCACCCCGGTCGACCGCTCCAGTTCGCGCCGGCTCGCGATCACCATCACGCGCGGGGCGTCGCTGCCGGGGGTGCTGGTGCTGCCGGGGGTGCTGGTCCTGCCGGAGGCGTTCGTGCTGCCGGAGGTGCTCGCGCTGCCCGGCAGACCGCCGGGCTCGGCGAGCACCCGGGCGAGCAGCTCGGCGGCCCGTCCGGTGCCGAAGAGCACGCGCTGCGACTGGGTGCGGTATTCGAAATCGAGCGGGGGCTGCGGGGGCTGCGTGTTCACGGGGTGGCTACGCGCCGGTCTGCGCGGGGCGGGCCAGCCAGGCGAGGGCGGCGGCGACATCCGTTGCGGCGATGCCGTGCCCGCCGTCTCGCAGCTCGTGGTCGACCTGGGCGCCGCGTGCGGTGAGCACGCCGGCCACCCGCACGGCGCTCGCGAGCGGGGCCATCGGGTCGGTGCGGCCGCTCAGCAGCAGCACCGAGGTGCGTGGCAGGTCCGTGCCGAGTTCCCGGTCGTCGAGCGGGAACATGCCCGAGAAAGCGATCACCCGGTCGAGGGCCTCGGGGTGCAGGAGGGCCGTGGCCAGGGCGATGTTCGCCCCGTTGGAGAAGCCCACGGCGATCAGGCGGCGCTCGCCGAGGTCGTAGCGCTGCCGGGCCCAGGCGATGAAACCGGCCAGCTCGCCGGAGCGGCGCACGACGTCGTCGACGTCGAACACGCCCTCGGCGAGCCGCCGGAACCAGCGCAGCATCCCGCCCTCGGTGACCCGGCCGCGGGGTGCGAGCACGGTCGCATCCGGGTCGAGTGCATCGGCGAGGTTCACGATCTCCTGCTCGTTGCCGCCGGTGCCGTGCAGCATCAGCAGCACCGGGGCCGCAGGCGAGCCCGCCCGGTAGACGTGCGGCCAGTCGAGGTCGGGCAGGCCGGCGGGCGTGCCAACGGTCAGGCCGGGGGTCTGATCGACGGGCTGCCCGGTGGCCGCTTCGGCGGCTGTGTGATCGCTCATCGGTGTTCTCTAGCCGACCGTCGCGGAGGCGGGGTTGTTCTCGGCCGGCAGCGTGATCGGCACGACGGCGCGCTCGATCTGGTCGCGGCTGGGCTCGAGCCACGGCGGCAGCTTGAGCGAGCGGCCCAGTTCGAGCAGTGGCTCGTCGATGTCGAAGCCGGGGGTGTCGGTTGCGATCTCGAACAGAACGCCGCCCGGCTCGCGGAAGTAGATCGACGTGAAGTACTGGCGGTCGAGGATCGCCGTCACCCCGTAGCCGCGCTCGACGAGCTCCTGGCGCCACTGCTCCTGGGTGGTCTTGTCGGGCACGCGGAAGGCGATGTGGTGCACGCTGCCGCCGGCGGTCAGGCCCACCTGGCCGTTCGGGTCGGCGATGATGTCCACGATGTTGCCGGGGGCGCCGTCGCCCGCGCCGACCCGGATGCGGTCGGTGGTCTCCTCGATCACGTGCATGCCGAGGTCGCGGGTGAGCACCTCGACGGTGCCGGTTGGGTCGGCGACGGTCAGCACCGAGGAGTGCTGGCCGCGCACGGCGTATTCGGCAGGCACGGATGCCGAGTCCCACGGATTGCGCGGATCGACCGTCGACGAGGCCACCAGGTCGAGCTGCAGGCCGTCGGGATCGCGCAGGGAGAGCCGTTCCTCGTCGGCGGAGCGGCGCACGAACTCGGACTCGACACCGAGGCCCTTGAAGTGGTCCGCCCACCAGCCGAGGCTGCCGGCCGGCACCGAGAACGCCGTCGAAGTGGACTGGCCGGAGCCGGGGCGTCCGCTGGCGATGCCTGTCCACGGGAAGAAGGTAAGCAGCGATCCCGGGCGGCCCGCGTCATCCCCGTAATAGAGGTGGTAGGTGCCCGGGTCGTCGAAGTTCACGGTCTTCTTGACGAGCCGAAGGCCGAGGCCGGTCACGTAGAAGTCGATATTGCGCTGCGGCGCACCCGCGATGGCGGTGACGTGGTGCAGTCCGGATGTTTGCGGAGTCATGGAATCCCTTTCTGGCGGGCCCGACGGGGCTGGCTGCGATGTCGTGTCGCGGTGACTTCTATGCAAACACATGTTTCTCGGGATTCATTCCCGCGCGACGCTCCGGGCTCCGGGCTCCGGGCTACTCGCCGAGGTCCCAGCACTGAGACGGCAGGTCGGCGAGCCACGCCGTCATCGTCTGCGCGTTCGCGTCGGCATCGTCGTTCTGGCTGCGCTCCGGCGGCGCCTGAAACTCGGCCTGGTCGCCGTCCGGACCGACCGAACCGGCTGGGACGCCAGCGGCAGCAGTGGTCGGCGGTTTCGCATCCGCGTTCCCGAACATGTGAACCCCCTCAGCCGGCGCGGTCAGACCCGCTGCCGGGGTCCGGGGCAACAATCCGACGCTACGCTCGAAGATCTTCCACCGTCAAGCATTCCGTCCAGCATCCCGCCGAACCTCCGCCGTCCAGGGGAGAGGCGTTCGACGGATGTCGCAGCCTGGCGATCGCCCTCACCTCGATCTGCCGCACCCGGTCCGGGGTCACTCCGAGAAGAGCTCCGACCTCGCGCAGGGTGCGCGGGCGCTCGCAGCCCAGGCCAAACCGCATCCGGAGCACCCGCTCCTCGCGGCCGGGGAGCGCGGACACCCTGGACTCCAGCCCTTCCAACAGCAGGGTGCGGCCCACGATGTCGGCCGGATCCATCGCCTGGGCGTCACTGACCGTGTCGCCGAACGGCATGGGCTCGGGGCCGTTGCCGAAGTCGACCCAGACCGGGGCGTCGAGGGAGCGGGGCGCACGCGCGTGCTCCCGCAGCGCCACGACCCGGTTGCGGGTGAGACCGGTGGCGCGGCTGAGCTCCTGGTTGGTGCCGTCCCGGCGGAGGCGCTGCCGGATCGCGTGCTCCTCGCGGGCGATGAGAAGGAGGGAGTCGGCGGTCTGCACCGGGAGGCGGATGGTCCGGGACTGGTCGGCCTGTGCCCGGGAGATCGACTGGCGGATCCACCAGGAGGCATAGGTCGAGAACTTGAATCCCCGGGCGAAGTCGAAGCGTTCCACCGCTCGGATCAGACCGACGTTGCCCTCCTGAATCAGGTCCGGAAACTCCAGGCCGCCTCCGACGTAGTGCCGGGCAACCGAGACGACCAGGCGCAGGTTGGCGCAGATCAGGTGCTCCACCGCCCGGGCGCCGTCGCCGGCGAGCCAGCGGAGCTCCTCGCGCAGCGACGCGGTCTCGCTGCTCTCGCTGCTCTCCGTGGTGCCGTTGCTACTGTCGCTGCCGGTGGTGCCCAGCCGCGTGAGCCTGTCCGCGGCCAGCAGCCCCACCTCGATCCGCCTGGCCACCTCGACCTCTTCCGCCGCGGTCAACAGCGGCACCCGCCCGATCTTCTTCAGGTAAGCCGTGACGCAGGTGGACGCGGAGTCGGCGGCTGCGCGGCGGGCGGGACGGGGCTTTCGGATATCCATGCCGGAACGGTAGGACGGGGCCGGCCCGGGCCGGGGCATCCGTTTCAGGCTGTGCGAAACCCGGCACCGTGGTCGCCTGTGCAGGGTGTGGGCAGAGTACGCGCCCGTGTGCAGGGCGGCAGACCCGAATGGGGCGTTTCGGAGACCGGCCAATGGGGTGACTATGAGGAGGGCTGTCCGGTTGAGCGGGCGTCCGGCATCGTGAGAAGGGAACGCATGATGAGCAATGCAGAACCCGGTGACTCCGGTGACAACTTCGATTATGGCGACAATTTCGTCGACGACGACGAATTCGACCCCGAAACCACGTTCGTTTCGCGCGACCGCTTCGACGCCGGCGATGCTCTCGGCGACGCCGTCGACGTGGCCGACGATGACGACGACCGCGAGGGCGACGAGGCCGACGACGACGAGGACGGCTACGAGGAGTACAACCCGCCGGCTGACCGGTTCCTCACCGCGCAGATCTGGTGGATCGCGAGCGAACTGGTGCGGCGGCATCCGCATCTGCGCATCTCCGGAGTCGAGGTCGATGAGGCCGCCCGACTGGTGATCGTGCACGACGAGCAGGATGGCATGAGCATCCAGTGGGACCTCGTGGGCGGCTGCAAATTCCTGGTCAACGGGGTCGTCAACAAGATCAGCTGGATCGAGATGCTGGCCGCGCTCAACCCGCACGAGATCGTCCGGCGCATCGAGGTGGCGACCGGTCTCGGCATCCCGAAGGTCGTTCCGGTCACGACCCCGCGGTCACTGGCCTACCGGGTGCTCGCGAGCGCGCTCGCCACCGCGATCAATGACCGGCACGAGTGGTATGCGGTGCCGGCGCCGATGCTGCACGACGAAGACCCCGACGACCCCGGATGCGAGTACTTCCG
Source organism: Cryobacterium sp. TMT2-10 (assembly GCF_004403075.1). Classification (NCBI taxonomy): domain Bacteria; kingdom Bacillati; phylum Actinomycetota; class Actinomycetes; order Micrococcales; family Microbacteriaceae; genus Cryobacterium; species Cryobacterium sp. TMT2-10. The sequence goes on from NZ_SOGW01000133.1 coordinate 11,038, forward strand.
CGACTTTCCGACGACCGTCCGGGCGCGGGCCGAGTATGTGGCGGCGACCCTGCTCGAGTTCGAGGCGGGCAGCCGCAGCGTCTACTTCTTCCAGCCGTTCTGGGCGCTGCTGCGCGACCTTGAGCCGGTCGCGATCTTCGACGCGGCGGGGGTCATCCATACGGCCGCCGGGGCGACCGAGCTGATGCCCCTGTACGAGCGGACCGACCGCAAACTCGCCCTGACGACGGCGGGTGTGCTGGGCCCCTACCTGCCCTGATCGGTCAGGGTCCGCACCTGAGTGGTCGGGCGCCGTCCCTGGCGGGTCAGCAGCCGTGCCTGGCGGGTCAGTCGCCGTGCCTGCGGGTCAGCCGATGCGGCCGAGCTGCGTCAGCTTCGCGTGCAGCGCGGAGTCGCTCGGCTCGACGACGTGGGTGCCGTCGGGGAACGTGATCACGGGGATCTGCGTGCGGCCGCTGATCGCGTGGGCGCGGTCGGCGCCGTCCTCCACGAGGAGCAGGTCGACATAGTCGTAGTCGATGTTCAGCACGTCGAGCAGCTTCTTCGAGCGGCGGCAGTCGCCGCACCAGTCCGCGCCGAACATGGTGATGCGCGAGTCGGAGGTGGAGGTGGCGGTGGTGGCGTCTGCGAGGGCGGCGGTGTTTGCGAGGGCTGCGTCGTCAGCGAGGGCGGCGGTGTCTGCGGCGGAGGTGACTGCGGGAGCGGCGTGGTCGGTCATCCGTTCATCGTAAGCGGCCCCGCTGACTCTTCCCCTGCACGCCGCTCGTCTCTTTCCCCCCACCGCCCACCCCCCGCTCGTCTCCTCCCCCCGCCCACCGCTCGTCTCCTCCCCCCGCCCACCACTCCCGTCCCGTTAGCCACTCCCGCCCCACACCATCCCGCCGAACGGTGAGTATGGCTCGTGTTTTTTGCCAAAAGTGGGGCCGAACTCACGGCTCGGCGCGAGATGGGCGGCGACGGATGGGCGGCGAGCGGCGAGGCGGCGGCGGCGAGGCGGCGAGGCGGGGCGGGCGGTGAGGCGGGGCAGGTGGTGAGGCGGGGCAGGTGGTGAGGCGGGGCGGGCGGTGAGGCGGGGCAGGC
>NZ_SOGW01000054.1:0-57866 GCF_004403075.1 Cryobacterium sp. TMT2-10
CGCACCCGCCACGCGCCGCACCCGCCACGCGCCCCGCCCGCCACGCCGAACGCGCCCCGCGCGCCACATCCGCGCCCGGCAGGCCGTTAGCAATGATAACGATTTGCCATCTCCTCGTAAGATGGAATCGCGCAGTCAACGCCCCGAACAGTGCATGGAGGCACCCAATGGTTGAATCGTCCGGTAAACCCTTTGTCTGGCCAGTCAGCTCACCGCATCCGCTCAGCGCCGAAGCGCTGGAAAGCGTCGATGCCTGGTGGCGGGCGGCCAATTATCTTTCCGTCGGGCAGATCTATCTGCTGGACAACCCGTTATTGCGCGAGCCGCTGACGCGGGAACACATTAAACCTCGACTGTTGGGCCACTGGGGAACGACCCCGGGGCTCAATTTTCTTTATGCCCACCTGAACCGCGTCATCCAGGAACGCAAAATCAGCACGCTGTACGTCACCGGCCCCGGCCACGGCGGTCCCGGCATGGTCGCCAACGCCTACCTCGACGGCACCTATACCGAGATCTACTCCGGCATCGAACAGTCCGAGCAGGGCGTCAAGGCACTGTTCCGCCAGTTCTCGTTCCCGGGCGGCATCCCCAGCCACGCCTCACCCGAGACCCCCGGCTCCATCCACGAGGGCGGTGAGCTCGGCTACGCGCTCAGCCACGCCTATGGCGCCGCCTTCGACAACCCCGATCTGCTCGTGGCCGCGGTCGTCGGCGACGGCGAGGCCGAGACCGGCCCGCTGGCCACCAGCTGGCACTCGAACAAGTTCATCGACCCGCTGCAGGATGGCGTCGTGCTGCCGATCCTGCACCTCAACGGGTACAAGATCGCCAACCCCACCGTGCTCGCCCGCATCCCCGAAGAGGAACTACTCGACCTGATGCGCGGCTACGGCCACACGCCCCACATCGTCGCCGGCGGTTTCGACGGCGAAGACCCGCTCCTGGTGCACCAGCGGATGGCCGAAACGCTCGACGTCGTGCTCAACGAGATCGCCGAGATCAAGGCCCGCGCCCTCGCCGGCGACACCGAGCGGCCCCGCTGGCCGATGATCATCCTGCGCACGCCGAAGGGCTGGACCTGCCCGGCCGTCATCGACGGCGTGCAGGTCGTGGACTCCTGGCGTTCGCACCAGGTGCCGCTCAGCAACGCCCGCGACACCGAGGCGCACACCCGCGTGCTCGAGCAGTGGCTCGCGTCCTACAAACCAGAGGAACTCTTCGACGAGTCCGGGGCCCCGATGCGGAGCATCACCGCGCTCGTCCCCGACGGCGACCTGCGGATGAGCGCCAACCCGATCTCCAACGGCGGGCTGCTCCGGCGGGCGCTGAAGCTGCCCGACTTCCGCGACTACGCGGTCGAGGTCCCCTCCCCGGGCGCCACCACCGATGAGGCCACCAAGGTGCTCGGCACCTGGCTGGCCGACGTCATCCGTGACAACCCCGACAACTTCCGCATCTTCGGGCCCGACGAGACGGCATCCAACCGCCTCGCCCCGGCCGTCTACGAGGCCACCGACAAGCAGTGGAACGCCGAGTACCACGAGGGCGACACCAACCTCGCGCGCGCCGGCCGGGTGATGGAGATGCTCTCCGAGCACCAGTGCCAGGGCTGGCTGGAGGGCTACCTGCTCACCGGGCGCCACGGACTCTTCAACTGCTACGAGGCCTTCATCCACATCGTGGACTCCATGTTCAACCAGCACGCCAAGTGGCTCAAGGTCACCCGCGAGATCCCGTGGCGCCGCTCCATCTCGAGCCTGAACTACCTGCTCAGCTCGCACGTCTGGCGCCAGGACCACAACGGGTTCTCGCACCAGGACCCCGGCTTCATCGACCACGTCGTCAACAAGAGCGCGGATGTCGTGCGCGTCTACCTGCCGTTCGACGCCAACACCCTGCTCGCCACCTACAACCACTGCCTGCGCAGCGTGGACTACGTCAACGTGGTCGTCGCGGGCAAGCAGCCGGCCCCGAACTGGCTGAACATGGACCAGGCCGTCGCGCACTGCAAGCGCGGCCTCGGCATCTTCGACTGGGCGGGCACCGAGAAGTTCGGCACCTCACCCGACGTCGTGCTCGCCGCCGCCGGCGAGGTGCCCACGCTCGAGGTGCTGGCCGCGGCCTCCATCCTGCGGGAATGGCTGCCCGACCTCGCCGTGCGCGTCGTGAACGTCGTCGACCTGATGCGCCTGCAGTCCGAGGCCGACCACCCGCACGGTCTCAGCGACCAGGAATTCGACGCGATCTTCACGGCCGACAAGCCGATCGTGTTCGCCTACCACGGGTATCCGTGGCTGATCCATCGCCTGACCTACAAGCGCAACGGGCACGGCAACCTGCACGCCCGCGGCTATAAGGAGAACGGCACGACCACCACGCCGTTCGACATGGTCATGCTCAACGACCTCGACCGGTACCACCTGGTCATGGACGTCATCGACCGCGTTCCCGGACTCGGCGCCCGCGCCGGCCTGTTGCGCCAGGAGATGCAGGATGCCCGCTTGCGGGCCCGCTCGTACACCAGAGACCACGGGGAAGACATCCCCGCCGTCACCGAATGGGTCTGGGACGCCACTGGCGTCGGCGTGACCCCCAACAATGCCGGTGTGTCTACCGGTGGAGACAACGTATAACCGTGGCTGACAGCATTTACATCACCTCTCCCGAGGGAAATACCGGAAAATCCACCATCGCGCTCGGCGTGCTCGACACCCTGCTCCGCTCGGTCGAGCGGGTCGGCGTGTTCCGGCCCATCGCCCGGTCGGTGCACCACCCCGACTACGTGCTCGAGCTGCTGCTCTCGCACCTGTCCTCCGGGGCCGCCCCCAGCCCGCTGCCTCCGCTCAGCTACGAGGAGTGCGTCGGCGTCACCTACGAAGAGGTGCACCTCGACCCCGATGCCGCCCTTGGCAAGATCGTGCAGCGGTACAAGGCCGTCGAGGCCCAGTGTGACGCCGTCGTCGTGGTCGGTTCCGACTACACGGATGTCGGCAGTCCCACCGAACTGGCCTTCAACCTGCGCATCGCCGCCAACCTGGGGGTGCCGGTTCTGCTGGTGCTCGGCGGCCGGGTCGGTCCCGGCCAGGGCGACGGGCGCGACCAGGGTGCAGCGATCGCCCCGGGCGACCGCAACGACCGTCAGCTCGGGCAGAGCGACCCGCGCACGCCGGAGGACATCCGTCAGCTGACCGACGTCACGCTGGCCGAACTGCGCGAGGAGCACGTGTCCCTGGTGGGCGTCATCGTCAACCGGGCCGACCCGGCCCGGCTGGACGAGCTCATCGCCGCCGTGCGCGGTGTCATCGACGCCGGCATGTTGCCCGGCAAGGGGCTGAACGCGGTGCCGGTCTGGGCGCTGCCCGAGGACCCGTTCCTCGTGGCGCCGAGCATGAAGAGCATCCTCAAGGCCACCAGCGGCACCCTCGTCAAGGGTGACCAGGCCCTGCTCAGCCGCGAGGCGCTCGGTGTGGTGGTCGCGGCCATGTCGATGGTCAACGTGCTGCCGCGCCTGTTCGAGGGCGCCGTGGTCGTGGTTCCCAGCGACCGACCGCAGGTGCTGCTCGCCGTGCTGATGGCGAACTCCTCCGCGACGTTCCCGTCGATCGCGGGCATCGTGCTGGTCGGCGGGTTCGCCCTGCCCGAGGAGATCGAACGGCTCGTCGAGGGCCTCGCACCGTCGGTGCCGATCATCCGCACCGAGCTCGGCTCGTACGACGCGGCGCTGCGCATCACGCACACGCCGGGCCGGATGGCCGCGGATTCCCAGCGCAAGCGCGACACCGCGCTGGCCCTGTTCGAAGGCCACGTGGACGCATCCGTTCTGCTGGACCGGCTCGAAGTGAGCCGCGCCGACGTGGTGACCCCGCTGATGTTCGAGTACACGCTGCTCGAGCGGGCGCGCACCAACCGCAAGCGGATCGTGCTGCCGGAAGGGGACGACGACCGCGTGCTGCGCGCCGCCGCGACCCTGCTGGCCCGCGACGTGGCCGACATCATCATCCTGGGTGAGGAGTTCGAGGTGCGCTCGCGCGCGATCGGCCTCGGGCTCGACATCTCCCGGGCCCAGGTCGTGAGCCCCTTCGACGACGTGCTGCGGCACAAGTTCGCCGAGGCCTACGCGAAGCTGCGCGCCCACAAGGGCGTCACGGTCGAGCAGGCCATGGAGCAGGTCACCGACGTGTCCTACTTCGGCACGATGATGGTGCAGCTCGGCCTGGCCGACGGCATGGTCTCCGGCGCCACCCACACGACGGCGCACACCATCCGGCCCAGCTTCGAGATTATCAAGACCCGGCCGAACGTCTCGGTCGTGTCGAGCGTGTTCCTGATGGCGCTCGCCGACAAGGTGCTCGTCTACGGCGACTGCGCGGTGAACCCTGACCCCACCGCGGAGCAGCTCGCCGACATCGCCATCTCCGCGTCGGAGACGGCCGTGGAGTTCGGCATCGAGCCGCGAATCGCGATGCTCTCGTACTCGACCGGCGAGTCCGGCCAGGGTGCGGACGTCGACAAGGTTCGCGCCGCGACCGCCCTCGTGCGGGAGCGTCGCCCCGACCTGTTGATCGAGGGACCGATCCAGTACGACGCGGCAGCGGATGCCGCCGTCGCCGCCACGAAGATGCCCGGTTCCGCCGTCGCCGGCCGCGCCACCGTCTTCATCTTCCCCGACCTGAATACGGGCAACAACACGTACAAGGCCGTGCAGCGAAGCGCAGGTGCCGTCGCCATCGGCCCCGTGCTGCAGGGGCTGCGTAAACCCATTAATGACCTTTCTCGAGGAGCACTTGTGCAGGACATCGTCAACACCGTAGCCATCACCGCCATCCAGGCCGCGACGCTGTCCGCAGCTGCCGCTGCGACTGCTGTTCCGGCGACTGCCGCGGCGGTGTCCGCATGACCGCCGTCCTGGTCGTCAACTCGGGCTCGTCCTCGTTCAAGTACCAGCTGCTCGACATGGACACCGAAACCGAGCTCGCCAGCGGCCTCGTCGAGCGCATCGGTGAGCCGATCGGTCACGCACGGCACAACGTGGGCACGTCCAAGGACGGCCGCACCGAACGCGACCTGCCGATCGCGGACCACACCGCCGGCTTCGCCGTGATGCTCGAGGCCTTCGCCGAGCACGGACCCCAGCTCTCCGAAGCCGACCTGATCGCCGTGGGCCACCGCGTCGTGCAGGGCGGGAACCGGTTCTTCGAGCCGACCGAGGTCACCCACCTGGTCGAGCTGAACATCGAGGACCTGTCCGAGATCGCGCCGCTGCACAACCCGGGCGCCGTTCAGGGCATCCGTGCCGCTCGTGCCAGCTTCGCAAACGTGCCTCACGTTGCCGTCTTCGACACCGCGTTCCACCAGACGCTGCCGCCGGCGGCCTACACCTACGCCATCGACAAGGATCTGGCGACGCGCTACCGCGTGCGCAAGTACGGCTTCCACGGCACCTCGCACAAGTTCGTGTCGGAGGCCGTGGCCACCTTCCTCGACCGGCCGCTGGCCGAGCTGAAGACGATCGTGCTGCACCTGGGCAACGGGGCATCCGTGTGTGCCGTCGACGGTGGAAACTCGATCGACACCTCCATGGGCATGACCCCGCTGCAGGGGCTCGTCATGGGCACCCGCTCGGGCGACATCGACCCGGCCGTGATCTTCCACCTGCGCCGCCGGGCCGGGATGACCACCGCCGAGCTCGACGACCTGCTGAACCGCCGCGGCGGCATGCTGGCGCTGGCCGGCAACGGCGACATGCGCGACGTGGAGAACGCCGCGGTCGCGGGCGACCCGGTGGCCCAGGCCGCCCTCGACGTGTACTTCCACCGGATCAAGGGGTATGTCGGCAACTACTACGCCCAGCTGGGCGCGGTCGACGTGATCGTCTTCACCGCGGGCGTCGGCGAGAACTCGCCGATTGTGCGCGCGGGCGCGCTGGCCGGACTCGAGGGCATGGGGATCGAAATCGACCCCGAGCGCAACGAGGCGAAGTCGCGCAAGCCGCGCGTGATCTCCACGGACAACTCGCGCGTGACCGTGCTCGTCATCCCGACGAACGAGGAGCTGGAGATCGCCCGCCAAACGCTGGCGACGATCAGCCGCACGCATCCGTCGCTGTAGTCAGGTTCCGGTGATCGCCCTCCGGTGATCGCCCTCCGGTGATCGCCTGCCGGTGATCGCCCTCCGGTGATCGCCTGCCGGTGATCGCCCTCCGGTGATCCCGCTGTACTGATCGGATCGGCCGCTCCCGCGCTGGGGGCGGCCGATTTGCGTGTGTGCCGTCCAGCTCCGTCGAGCCGCGCCGATTGTGCCGAGAGTCGCCGTTCCACTGGCGAGTCTCGGCGCATTCGGCGATTCTCGGCGCCGAGTTCGTCACTTGCGGTCGAGTTCGCCGGGCACAGATGGCGAACTCGACCGGAACTGCCGAAGAGGGTGCACCATCCGGTGGCGACGGATGCGGCGTGTTGCGAAATCGTCCGATGTTACGTCGGTCCCGAGCGACCGGAAAGCACGCGCCACGCCATGGCACTTCTCCCGGAAGCCCGCGGGCGGACTGCTAGTGTTTCGCCCACGGCGCGTATGCCGACAGTAATGGGGCTGTTGTACGCAGCTCCCCACGAGGGGGAACACATGAGCTGGCTCGACCGCGAACGCACGATTGCACCTCCTGGATTCAACCGCTGGCTCATTCCGCCATCCGCCCTCGCCCTGCACCTGTGCATCGGTCAGGCGTACGCGACCAGCGTGTACAAGACCGCCCTCGTCGCCCACTTCGGTGTCAGCTTGACCCAGATCGGCCTGATCTTCTCGATCGCCATCGTCATGCTCGGACTGTCCGCCGCGCTGATGGGAACGTGGGTCGACACACAGGGCCCGCGCAAGGCGATGTTCGTGTCGGCGCTGTTCTGGTCCGGCGGATTCCTCGTGGGCTCGCTCGGCATCTTCTCCGGCCAGCTCTGGCTGGTCTACCTCGGCTACGGCTTCATCGGCGGGATCGGCCTGGGCATCGGCTACATCTCCCCGGTTTCGACCTTGATCAAGTGGTTCCCTGACCGTCCCGGGCTGGCCACCGGCATGGCGATCATGGGATTCGGCGGCGGCGCCCTGATCGCCAGCCCGGTCTCCACGGCGCTGCTCGCACTCTATGACCCCAACTCGGGTGCGGAGGGCTGGGTGGCCAGCGGAGACGCGGTCGGCAAACTCTTCCTCACCCTCGCCGTCGTGTACCTCGCGTACATGATGTTCGGCGCGTTCACGATCCGCGTTCCCGCCGCCGGCTGGAAGCCGGACGGCTTCGACCCGGCCACGATCAAGGCGAGGCCGCTCGTGACGGACAAGAACGTGTCGGCGGCCAACGCCATCAAGACCCGCCAGTTCTGGCTAGTCTGGGTCGTACTCTTCTGCAACGTCACGGCCGGCATCGGCATCCTCGAGCAGGCGGCGCCGATGATCCAGGACTTCTTCCGCCAGCCCGACGGCACCTCCACCGTGTCGGTCGTCGTGGCCGGCGGCTTCGTCGGCCTGCTGTCCATCGCCAACATGGGCGGCCGATTTGTCTGGTCCGCGACATCCGACAAGACGGGGCGCCGGAACATCTACATGGTCTATCTGGGCGTCGGCTCCGTTCTCTACCTCCTCCTCGCCCTGTTCGGGTCCAGCACAACCGCGCTCTACGTTCTGCTGGCCTTCGTCATCATCTCGTTCTACGGCGGGGGTTTCGCGACCGTGCCCGCCTACCTGCGGGACCTCTTCGGCACCTTCCAGGTCGGCGCCATCCACGGCCGGCTGCTGACCGCCTGGTCCGCGGCCGGGATCGCCGGACCGCTGATCGTCAACGGTTTCCTCGACGCCCAGGGCACCCCGGGCGCGCTCACCGCCCAGGCCTACCAGCCGGCACTGCTCACCATGGTGGGACTGCTGGTGATCGGCTTCCTGGCGAACCTGATGGTGCGGCCGGTCCAGGCCACATTCCACGAAACGGTCACCGCTCGCCCGGTGGTCGGCCAACCAGCGATGGAGTCCTGACATGAAGAGCGCACAACTCACAATCGCCTGGGCGCTGGTCGGGATCCCGCTGGCCTACGGCGTGTTCATGACCCTGACCAGGGTCGCCGCGCTCTTCGGGTAGTCGGCACGGCGCGGTTCGGCGCGGTCCGGCGCGGTCCGGCGCGGTCCGGCGCGGTCCGGCGCAGTTCGTGCCGTCCGTGCCGTCCGTGCCGTCCAGCACCTGTGCCGTCCAGCACCATCCGTACCGTCCAGCACCTGTGCCGTCCAGCACCATCCGTGCCGTCCGCACGCGGGCCGTGGCATCCCCTCGCCGTCCAGCACCGTCCACTTGCGCCAATTGCGCCGAGAGTCGCCGTTCCACCGGCGATTCTCGGCGCATTCGGCGATTCTCGGCGCCGAGTTCGCCACTTCCGGTCGAGTTCGCCGGGCAAACCAGGCGAACTCGACCGCAACTGACGAAGTGGGCGCACCGACCGGGCCCGCCCGGCGCGACAACGGATGCCCGCCCGGCGCGACAACGGATGCCCGCCCGGCGCGACAACGGATGCCCGTTGCCGCCCTTCGAATCGCCGAGTACGCCACTTCAGGTCGAGTTCGCCCGGCACACCAGGCGAACTCGACCGCAACTGACGAAGTGGGCGCGCCGACCGGGCACGCACGGCCCGCCACCGGATGCCCGCCCCCGGCGCCAACGGATGCCCGGCCCACCACCCCGGACCCCACTGTCAGTGGCTCCGACTACGATTGACCCCGTGGTTACCGCCCTGTATCGCCGCTACCGGCCCGAGACCTTTGCCGAAATGATCGGTCAGTCTCAGGTGACGGATCCCCTGATGACTGCCCTGCGCACGAACCGGGTGAACCATGCCTATCTGTTCAGCGGCCCCCGCGGCTGCGGCAAGACGACATCCGCCCGTATTCTCGCGCGCTGCCTGAACTGCGCCGAAGGTCCGACCGACACTCCGTGCGGGGTCTGCCCGAGCTGCGTGGAACTGTCCCGCGACGGCGGCGGCTCCCTCGACGTGGTCGAGATCGACGCGGCCAGTCACAACGGCGTCGACGATGCCCGCGACATCCGTGAGCGCGCGATCTTCGCGCCGGCCCGCGACCGCTACAAGATCTTCATCCTCGACGAGGCGCACATGGTGACGCCGCAGGGGTTCAACGCCCTGCTGAAGATCGTCGAAGAGCCGCCCGAACACGTCAAGTTCATCTTCGCGACGACGGAACCCGAAAAGGTGATCGGCACCATCCGTTCGCGCACGCATCACTACCCGTTCCGGCTCGTGCCGCCGGGGCCGATGCTCGAATACGTGCAGCAGATGTGCGAGACCGAGAAGATGACCGTGGCGCCCGGCGTGCTGCCGCTGGTCGTGCGGGCCGGCGGCGGGTCGCCGCGCGACACCCTGTCCCTGCTCGACCAGCTGATGGCCGGCTCCGACGGGCACTCGGTCGAGTACGAGCGGGCCGTGGCGCTGCTCGGCTACACGAACGCGTCCCTGCTCGACGAGTCGATCGACGCGATCGCCGACCGCGACCCGTCCGCCGCGTTCGACGCGGTCGACCGGGTCATCCAGACCGGCCAGGACCCGCGCCGCTTCGTTGAAGACCTGCTCGAGCGCCTCCGCGACCTGATCATCGTGGGCGCCACGTCCGCGGCCGGGGCCGCCGCCGTGCTCCGCGGCGTGCCGCAGGATGAACTCGACCGCATGGCCGTGCAGGCCGCCAAGTTCGGCCCGGCCGAGCTGTCCCGCACCGCCGACGTGATCAACGCCGCCCTCACCGAGATGACTGGCGCCACCTCGCCGCGCCTCCACCTCGAACTCATGATCGCCCGCGTGCTCATCCCCGCCAGCGACGACTCCACCCGCGGCGCGCTCGCCCGCGTCGAGCGCCTCGAGCGGCGCATCGGCGTGGGTGCCGTCAACAGCGTTGGTGCCGTCAACAGCGTTGGCGCTGGCAACGCTGACGTCGCCGATTCCCGGGTGACGGATGCCCCGGCCCCGCCCGCCGGGTCGGCCTCGCCGCCCGCCCGTGGTGCCGACGTCGCCTCGTCCGTTCCGACTTCCACTGCGCCGGGTTCAGCTGCACCCGTTTCTGCCGCGACGACTTCTGCGGCGTCGTCTTCGACCGCACGTTCCGCTGGTGCGTCGCCTTCTGGCGCGCCGACGCCGGTCCCCGCCCAGGCCTCCGCTTCGACCCCGGCCTCCGCGCCGACCCCTGATCCGGTCGCAGCCGAGAAGCCGCGCCCGGTCGGACCGGTGACCTTCCAACAGGTCAAGGATGCCTGGCCCGAGATCCTCGAGGCGGTCAAGGTCGCCAAGTTCAACGCCTGGCTGGTGCTCTACACGGCACGGGCCATCGAGCTCCGCGACGGCGACCTGCTCGTGCTCTCGTTCCCCAGCCAGAAAGACGTCGAGGGACTCAGGCCGTCCACCGCACCCGGACCGGGCGTCGGCGACCACCTCAAGAAGGCCGTCAACGACGTGCTCGGATTCACGCCGAGGCTCACCGCGAAGGTGGATGCGCCCCCGATCTCCGGCGGCCGCGAAGCCCCGGCGGGCGTCGCGGCGACTCCGCCGGCGCCGTCCGCGGTGGCGCCCACGGTGACAACGCCAACGTCAGCTCCGACATCTGCGGCCCCAAGCGCTGCAGCCCCGTCGCCTGCAGCCCCGTCATCTGCTGCCGCGCCGCTCACCTCGACCCCGACGGTCGGCCGAACCGGATCAACATCCTCCGAGACCAGGACAGCCCCCGAGAGTCCGGCATCGACACCGACCGAGGCCGACACCGACGCGGAACCCGACCCGGCCGGCGTTTCCGTCGCCGCAGAAGTCGAAGTCGGTGCCAACGGCGCGGGTGCTTCCGAAAACACCTCGGCCTCCGCGAGTATCTCCGCGCCCCTGAACACGACCGCGTCCGCAACCACGGGGGCACCCGCTGAAGCCCCCGCCTCCGCGCCCGCAGCCACTTCGGCACCTACCTCTACCTCCGCACCCGTGCCCGCCTCCGCACCGGCGAAGGCCGCGGCACGGGCATCCGTCGCACCGGAACCCTCCCCCGGGGGATGGGTGACGGCCACGATTCCCAGCTCCCCGGCGGCAGACAGCGGCTGGGCCACGGTGGTCATCCCCGGATCCGGCGGTGCGGCCGCGCAGGCGACGCCGGCGCAAGCTCCGGCGGCCCTCCGTCCGGCCGACGCGTCCCGCCCCGCGCCGACCGTTGTGCGCACGCCCGAACGCGCATCCGAGCAGGAGCCGCCCTTCGACGAAGAGCCCCCGCCGTTCGACGACGAATTCCCGCCGGACGTCCACGCCGAACGCGCTCAGTCCGCGCGCTTCCAGGCCGCGGGGCCGACCTCGGGCGCACGTGCCGCGGCGCCCACTGCCACCGCCCCTCCCACCGCCCCGCCCGCGCCCACCGCCCCGACCCAGGCCACGGGCGGAGCGGCATCCGTTGCCCGTCGTGGTCCCGCCTTCGCCGAGAAGCAGCGTTACGGTGAGTCGGTGGTGCGTGAGATCCTCGGGGCAACGTTCCTCGAAGAACAGCCGCACGAGCCGGCCTCGCGCCAGAGAGGCGACTAACCCATGTATGAAGGCATCGTTCAGGAACTGATCGACGAGCTCAACCGCCTGCCCGGAATCGGGCCCAAGTCGGCTCAGCGCATCGCGTTCCACATTCTGCAGACCGAGGCGTTCGACGTGACCCGCCTCGCGAACGTGCTCCTCGAGGTGCGCGACAAGGTTCGTTTCTGCGAGATCTGCGGCAACGTCTCCGAGCAACAGACCTGCCTGATCTGCCGTGACCCGCGCCGCAACCCCGCGATGATCTGCGTGGTCGAAGAGGCCAAGGACGTCGTCGCCGTCGAGCGCACCCGCGAATTCAAGGGGCTCTATCACGTGCTCGGCGGGGCGATCAGCCCCATCGACGGGATCGGACCCGACGACCTGCGCATCCGTCAGCTGATGCAGCGCCTCGCCGACAACACCGTGCAGGAAGTCATCATCGCCACCGACCCGAACCTCGAGGGGGAGGCGACCGCCACGTACCTCTCGCGCCTGCTGACCACCCTCGAGATCAAGGTCACCCGGCTCGCGTCCGGGCTGCCGGTCGGCGGCGACCTGGAGTACGCCGACGAGGTCACCCTCGGTCGCGCCTTCGAGGGCCGCCGCACCGTCACGAACTGAGGCGCGCCGGCCATACTCGCGGCTCTGGCCCAAACGGTGACCCCTGCGCCCAAACGTCACATGGCCGGTGCCGAATACATCTGCATTTATGATGGAATCTTAGCTGTGCCCGCGTTTCCGAACCCCAGGAGTGCCACGTGAGCTTGATCGTGCAGAAGTTCGGCGGATCATCCGTCGCCGACGCTGAAAGTATCAAGCGCGTGGCCAAGCGCATCGTCGACACCCGCAAGGCCGGCAACGAGGTCGTCGTCGCCGTCTCCGCGATGGGCGACTCCACCGACGAGCTCCTCGACCTGGCGCACCAGGTCACCCCGATCCCCGCGCCGCGCGAGCTCGACATGCTGCTCACGGCCGGCGAACGCATCTCCATGGCCCTCCTCGCGATGGCGATCAAGAGCATGGGCTACGACGCCCGCTCCTTCACCGGCAGCCAGGCGGGCATGATCACGGATGCCCACCACGGCTCCGCGCGCATCGTCGACGTCACCCCCGGGCGCCTCCGCGACGCCCTCGACGAGGGTGCCGTCGCAATCGTCGCCGGCTTCCAGGGCTTCAACCGCGACACCAAAGACATCACCACCCTCGGCCGCGGCGGCTCCGACACCACCGCGGTGGCCCTCGCCGCCGCGCTGAACGCCGACATCTGCGAGATCTACACGGATGTCGACGGCGTCTTCACCGCGGATCCGCGCGTCGTCCCCCGCGCCCACAAACTCGACCGCATCTCCAGCGAGGAAATGCTCGAGCTGGCCGCGTCCGGCGCCAAGGTGCTCTACATTCGGGCAGTGGAATATGCCCGCCGGCACGGTGTGACGCTGCACGTGCGCTCCTCGTTCAACAACAACGTGGGCACCATCGTGTACAACCCGGATACCACCAGCCCGCACATCGCGATCCCGAACTCCTCGATCGCCGAGCACACGCATCCCAATAACGCACTCGCGAATGGAGAGACAGTGGAAGAGCCAATCATCGCCGGGGTCGCCGCCGACCTGAGCGAAGCCAAGGTCACGGTCGTCGGCGTTCCCGACATTCCCGGCAAGGCCGCGCAGATCTTCAAGATCGTCGCCAAGACCAACGCCAACGTGGACATGATCGTGCAGAACGTCTCGGCCGCGGCCACGGGCCTGACCGACATCTCCTTCACCCTGCCCAAGTCGGAGGGCCAGCAGGTGCTGACCGCGCTGACGAATGAGCAGGCCAACGTCGGTTTCGCCGGACTTCAGTACGACGACCAGATCGGCAAGCTCGCGCTGGTCGGCGCCGGGATGCGCACCAACACGGGCGTCTCCGCCAAGCTGTTCGAGGCCCTCTACGAGGCCGGGATCAACATCGAGATGATTTCCACCAGCGAGATCCGCATCTCGGTGGTCACCCGGGCCGACACGATCAACGAGGCGCTGCGGGTGGTGCACACGGCTTTCGGGCTCGATTCCACCGACGAGGCCGTCGTGCACGGCGGCACCGGCCGCTAGCCGCATCCGTCGCGCCTGCCCCGCCGTCCCCACCCGTCCCCACCAGCCCAGCCCCAGCCCCAGCCCAGGCCAGGCCCGGTCCCCACCCGCCCGTCCCCCGCCCGTCCCCACCCCTTCCCAACCACGCCCCGCCCGTCCCCACCCCCAACCACGCCCCGCCCGTCCCCACCCCCAACCACGCAACTGTCACCTGGTGCTTCTGTGGCTAATTCAGGAAAACCGGCCACGGATGCCCCAATCCGGCCCGATTTCAGGCTAAACCGGAAGAATCTCCTGAGTTAGCCACCAGGGCCGGAGCAGACACGGCGTCGAACTGGCACCGGCACCGGAACACCGACCACATCAGTCCCATGAGCATCACAAGCACCACCCGCGAGCAGCAGAGGAACACACAGTGACCAGCACCGCAGCCACCAGCACCGCAGCCACCAGCACCGCAGCCACCAGCACCGCAGGAATCCAGATCGGCGTCGTCGGCGCCACCGGCCAGGTCGGGGCCGTCGTTCGCCGCCTGCTCGAGGAGCGCGACTTCCCGGTCGCCGGCATCCGTTTCTTCGCGTCATCCCGGTCCGCCGGCACCACTCTGTTGTTCAAGGGCAAGAAGATCGTCGTCGAAGACGCCGCCACCGCCGACCCAAGAGGCCTCGACGTGGCCATCTTCTCCGCCGGCGCCACGCTGTCCAAGGTGCAGGCGCCCCGCTTCGCCGCTGCCGGCGTCACCGTGATCGACAACTCGTCCGGCTGGCGGATGGACCCCGACGTGCCCCTCGTCGTCAGCGAGGTCAACCCGGAGGCCATCAAGCTCGCCACCAAGGGCATCATCGCAAACCCGAACTGCACCACCATGGCGGCCATTCCCGTACTCAAGGTGTTGCACGATGAGGCCGGCCTCGAGCGCCTGATCGTGAGCACCTACCAGGCCGTCTCCGGCAGCGGACTCGCCGGCGCCCGCGAGCTGGCCAGCCAGGTGCGCGCCGCCGCGGCCAGCGACAACCTGCTGCAGCTGGTGCACGACGGTTCCGCCGTGCCGATGCCCGACCCGATCGTCTACGTTCGCCCGATCGCCTTCGACGTCATCCCGCTGGCCGGCTCCATCGTCGACGACGGCGAGTTCGAGACCGACGAGGAGAAGAAGCTCCGCAACGAGAGCCGCAAGATCCTCGACCTGCCCGAACTCCGCGTCTCCGGCACCTGCGTGCGCGTCCCCGTCTTCACCGGCCACGCCCTGTCGATCAACGCCGAATTCGCCAACCCGCTGTCGGTCGCCCGCGCGCTCGAGCTGCTGGCCACCGCGCCCGGCGTGGTGCTGACGGATGTCCCCACCCCCCTCCAGGCGGCCGGCCAGGACCCGAGCTTCGTCGGCCGGGTACGTCAGGACAGCGGTGTGCCGAACGGGCGCGGCCTCGCCCTCTTCATCACCAACGACAACCTGCGCAAGGGCGCCGCGCTCAACGCCGTGCAGATCGCGGAACTCGTCGCCGCCGATCTGCTCGCGCTGCAGCCCTGACCCGCCGCCGCGGATCCGGTCCTCGCAGAGCATCACGGCCAGCAAAAGTACTGATCAGAGTGTAAGGACCGGCATTCACGGCCGGCGGAGGTGACACCCGCCGGCCGTCCCCCCGCGGCCCGCGCACCCGCCGGCCGGGGGTCCGCGGCACCAGCCTTCGCGGGATGGTGAACGTTCGACCGCTCTCTCCGCTAGTGTCAGACCTCGTGGGCGGGATTCGGAATTCAGCAGCCGTGCGACGGGCCGCCTTTGTGCTGTTCGCCGGCATCGCTCTGGCCAGCATCGCCACCTCCCTGGCACTGCTCGTCGGCGCCCCCGCCGAGCACTGGCTGATCGCCGCGGCGGGCGTGCTCTGCGCGGCCGTCCTGGAACTCACCTGGGTGCGGGTGGGCGCCGTGGAGCACCGCAGCCCGGTGATCAGCCTTCCCATGCTGGCCCTGCCTGCGCTCGCCCCGACCCTGTCGGCGGAAGCCGCGATCGGCCTGATCTCGCTCGGCGTCCTGCTGGCCATCCTGATCGAGGCCGGCCGCGCATCCGTCGCCTTCTACAGTGCCGGGTTGCAGGGTGCCGGCGGCATCGTCTCCGCCCTGATCTACGCCGGCCTGACCGGCGCCGGGTTGCCCGTGCTGCCGGCGGTGGCCGCGGCATCCGTGGGCTACGTCGCCTTCGTCGTCCTGGTCGAAGTGCTGCGACACCGCCTGGCGAACTCTCCCGTCGAGCGCGGCGGCCGCCCGCTCCTGTCGCCGGTGCGGCTCGCCGTCACCCTGGTCGGCTGCGCCCTGATCTCCGTGATCGCCCGAGTCTGGACTGTCGAGGGCGTGCCGGTGATGGTCGTGGTGGGCACCACCCTCGAAGCAGCCAGGGTGCTGGTCGCCCTGGTGATCGTCGCCACCATCGTCAAGGTGTCAACCACGGTCTCGGTCATGCGCCGCCGGCTCGCCGGGATGGTCAGCGGCGCGAGCGCGCTGAGCACCGACCCGGGCGCCGACGCGCAGTCCGGCGCCACCGCCACCATCGTCGAGGTGCTCCGGCAGGCGGTTGAAGAGACCATCGGGGCCGAATCCGTCTCCGTGCGGGCGGAGCCGGCCCGCCCCGGGGAGATCAGCATGGCCCTGCCGCTGGGCGCCGTTCCCGGCAAGGACATGTACATCGTCGCCCGCCGCGACCCCATGGACGGTGCCTTCACCGGAAACGACCGCCGGGCGCTCCAGGCCCTCGCGACCACGGCGGGGATGGTGGTCAAGGCACGCGCGAACATCGCCGGCCTGACCCTCCGGGCCAACACCGACCCGCTGACGAGCCTGCCGAACTACGGCGCGTTCCAGGAGGCCCTGGCCAACATCAACGACCACCGGGACTACTCCGAGGCGCTCGCGGTGCTGTTCATCGACATTGACGACTTCAAGCGCCTCAACGACCGGTTCGGCCACCAGGTGGGCGACGAGATGCTCAAGGAACTCGGCCGCCGACTCAGCGCGGTCGTGCGGCCGAACGACGTGGTGGCCCGCGTCGGCGGCGACGAATTCGTGGTCATCCTCACCCACCTCACGTCGCTCGCCGAGGCCAAGATCATCGCCGAGCGCATCCTGGTGGAGTCCGGCAAGCCGGTGACCATCGGTCAGAACACCCACAACCCGGTGATCAGCGTGGGGCTGGCCTACTCCGCGCACCGGGAAACCGACGTCAACCAGCTCGTGCAGGACGCCGACCGCTCCATGCTCGCGATCAAGAAGTCCCGCCGGCGCGGCGGCCCGGCGAACGAGAGCAGCATCAACATCTCCAGCCACCGGTCCTCGCAGATGAACGACATCATCGCCCATGCCATCGACGAGGACCTGCTCGAACTCGCGTTCCAGCCCATCGTCAGCCTCGTCACCGGGCAGATCTGGGCGTTCGAGGCGCTCGTGCGCTACACCCACCCCGACCTGGGTCCGCTGTCCCCGCCGTCGATCGTGGAGAAGGCCAAGGGCCTCGGCCGGCTCGACGCGATGACCCGCCAGGTGGCCGTCAAGGCGATGAAGGCGGCCGCCGACTTCCGTCTGGTCGAGCCACGCGTGGTCTGCATGACCATCAACGTGGAGGCCGGGCAGATCCTGCCCGAACGCGTCGGCACGTACATCGAAGACCTCGCCGGACGCTACCCCGGCATCTCGCTCTGCCTCGAACTCAACGAACGGTCGATGACCAAGGTGACGCCCGCCATCCGTGCCCAGGCCGACCGCCTACGCGACCTCGGCCTGATGATCGCGCTGGACGACTACGGTTCCCAGGACTCCTCGGTCGACGCCCTGGTACGGATGCCGATGGACATCCTCAAAATCGACCGCAGCCTTGTCGACGACCTCGACGACGTCCGCCAGCGCGAGGTGCTCACCGCCCTGCAGGGCTTCGGCGACAACCTCGAGTATTCGATGATCGTCGAAGGCGTGGAGAACGACGCCATGGCCGACCACCTGATCAGACTCGGCATCCGCAGCGCGCAGGGGTTCCACTACGGCGTGCCGGAGAACTTCGAGAACACCCTCACCCGGCTGGAATTGCACGGGGCCCGGGCCGTCGTGCCGCGCGGCGCGCCGGTCGGCGCCGGCCGTCCCGCCACGGCCGCGGTCGACGTCGTGTTGTCGGACGTCGTGCCGGACGCGGTCCCACAGCCCTAGCGGGCCGCTGTCTCGAGAGTCGGAACCGATATCCTTGACTCCATGAGTGCAGAGCCGATTCCGTTCGAGGTGGAGACGCTCGTTCTCGACCTCGAACCCGAACGCCGTGCCGTGCTCTACCCGGTGCTCGACACCGTGCGCGACGCCATGCCGAAGGGCTACCGGCTCGGCGTGTACGGCGGCATCCTCGGCTGGGTGGTTCCGCTGGAGACGTACCCCGACACGTACAACAAGCAGCCGCTCGCCTACGTCAGCCTGGCCGCGCAGAAGAACTACAACTCGCTCTACCTGATGGCCCTCTACAGCTTTCCCGAGAAAGATGCCGCGTTCCGCGCCGAGTGGGCCGCCACCGGCCGCACTCTGAACATGGGCAAGAGCTGCGTGCGCTTCAAGACGCTGGCCGACCTGGATCTCGATCTTGTCGCCCGAGTCATCGCCAAAGTGTCCGTTGAGGAATTCATTGCCAACTACGAGCGCGTGAAGTCCAGCGCCTGAGCCGTTTCGGCCCGAGTCGCGGGCCAACCGTTACCTGTGGTGCCCGCGTTCCGGCGGGAGGAATCCGTTACCGGCGTTACACTCGAAAGTGTGAATCCAATGGCGAATGTCGATGTCGTTCTTATTGGTGGCGGCATAATGAGCGCCACCCTCGGTACCTTGATCAAGCAGTTGCAGCCCGACTGGAGCATCGAGATCTACGAGCGACTGGGGGAAGTCGCGCAGGAAAGCTCGAACCCGTGGAACAACGCGGGCACCGGCCACGCCGCTCTGTGTGAGCTGAACTACATGCCGGAGGCGAAGGACGGAACCGTCACCGCCGAGAAGGCCGTGGCGATCAACGAGCAGTTCCAGATCAGCCGCCAGCTGTGGGCGCACCTGGTCGAGACGGGCGCGCTGCCGGAGCCGAAGAACTTCATCAACTCCACCCCGCACATGACGTTCGTGCACGGAAAGTCCAGCATCGAATACCTGCGCAAGCGGTTCGCGGTGCTCAAGGACCAGCCCCTGTTCCAGGGCATGGAGTACAGCGAGGACCCGGCCGTGATCGGCACCTGGACCCCGCTCCTGACCAGGAAGCGCCCGAAGAACGACAAGATCGCGGCGACCCGGATCGTGTCCGGCACCGACGTCGACTTCGGCGCCCTCACCCGTTACCTCTTCGATTCCCTCGCCGCCGCGGGCGCGGGCGTGCACGTGAACCAGCAGGTCACGGGCGTCAAGCAGCTTCCGGATGGCACGTGGAACCTGAACCTGCGCCGCCTGGTCGGCAACCACCCGAGTGCGGTGAACGCCCGGTTCGTCTTCGTCGGCGCGGGTGGCGGCGCCCTGGCGCTGCTGCAGCAGAGCGGCATCCCCGAGATCAAGGGTTTCGGCGGCTTCCCGATCAGCGGCCAGTTCCTGCGCACCACGAACCCGAAGCTGGTCAGCCAGCACCACGCCAAGGTCTACGGCAAGGCCGCCGTGGGCGCCCCGCCGATGTCGGTGCCGCACCTCGACACCCGCGTGGTCGAGGGGGAGACCTCGCTATTGTTCGGGCCCTACGCCGGCTTCACGCCCAAGTTCCTCAAGTCGAGCACCTGGTTCGACCTGCCGTTCTCGATCCGCACGCACAACATCGGGCCGATGCTCGGTGTCGCCGCGCACAACTTCGGCCTGATGAAGTACCTGATTGGCGAGGTTTTCGCCTCGAAGAAGACGAAGCTCAAGGCGCTGCAGGAGTTCATCCCCACGGCCAAGATAGAGGACTGGGAACTCATCACCGCCGGCCAGCGCGTGCAGGTGATGAAGAAGGACCCGAAGCTCGGCGGGGTGCTGCAGTTCGGCACCGAGGTCATCACCTCGGCCGACGGCACCATCGCGGGCCTGCTCGGCGCGTCCCCGGGTGCGTCCACGGCGGCCCCGATCATGGTGGACCTGATCAAGCGCTGCTTCCCCGACCAGTACCCGGCCTGGGAGCCCAAGCTGCGCGAGATGATCCCGAGCCTCGGCACGAAGCTGTCCGACGACCCGGCCGCCGCGGCCGCGTCCCTGGCCGCCACCGCGAAGACCCTGAACCTCACCGCGTAGTCCTTCCGCCCGTCCCGCCCGTCCCGCCCGTCCCGCCCGTCCCGCCCGTCCCGCCCGCGGTCCGCGGGCGCGGGCGGCGGTGCTCCTGCTGCTACCCACCGAAGTGCAGTCGGAGACGAGGCCCCCTGTGGCCAACTCAGGAGATCCGCGACGCCTCGCCCCGACTCCGGCACTGGTCCGCGGCCGCGGCGGCGCCAGTGCACCAATTCTCCTGAGTTGGCCACGACCGCAGGCCGGCCCCGCCGCAGCCGATCACCAGTCGAGCACGCACGCGGATAGCCGCAGCATCCGCTTGCATCTCTCTAGAACGTGTGTTCGAATAGGTGCATGCGGTGGAGCGGACAGGAACTCACGACGGAGCAGGCGGGCGCCCTGCCCGGACTCGCCCGCCTGAACAACCTGGTGCGCAGCGTGCGCACGCCCGAATTCGCCGGGATCACGTTCCACGAGGTGCTGGCGAAGTCGGCCCTGAACCGCGTGCCGGGCCAGAGCGCGATGCCCTTTGGCTGGACCATCAACCCCTACCGCGGCTGCTCCCACGCCTGCACCTACTGTTTCGCCCGGCCCACCCACACCTACCTCGACCTCGACGCGGGCACAGACTTCGACAACGAGATCATCGTCAAGGTGAACGTGGCCGAGGTGCTGCAGCGGGAGCTGAAGAAGCCAACCTGGGGCCGGCATCCGGTGGCGCTCGGCACCAACACCGACCCGTACCAGCGCGCCGAGGGCCGCTACCGGCTGATGCCCGGCGTGATCGCCGCGCTCGCGCAGTCCGGCACGCCGCTCTCCATCCTGACCAAGGGCACGCTGCTCCGCCGCGACCTCGACCTGCTCGTCGAGGCGAGCGAACTCGTCCCCGTCGACCTGGCCCTGTCGATCGCCATCTACGACGACGAGCTGCAGCAGGCGGTCGAGCCGGGCACCCCGTCCACGGTCGCGCGCCTGGCCACGGTGACGGCGGTGCGCGAGCGCGGACTCGACTGCTCGGTCTTCATGATGCCGATCCTGCCCTTCCTCACCGACACGAAGGCCCACCTCGACGAGGCGCTGCGCCAGGCGAAGGATGCCGGTGCGTCGAGCATCATGTACACCGCGCTCCATCTACGCCCGGGCGTGCGGGACTGGTACCTGCAGTGGCTGGCCCGCGACCACCCGGAGCTGCTGCCGCGCTACCTCGAGCTCTACGCCAAGGGCGCCTATGCGCCCAAGGACTACCGGGTCTGGCTGGCCGCCCGAATCAAACCCCTGATCAAGGCGCACGGACTGCAGCGTGGGCTGGAGGATCCGTCCACCGGCGGCGTGCGCTCGACGGCGCTCGGCCGTCCCGCCACGCCCGGCAGGGGTACTGGCCTGGCGGGCAGCGGCGCCGGTGCCGGCCGCGGTACCCGGAGCGGCGCCGGCCGCGACTCGGCGAATACCGCCGTGCGGCGCTCACTGATCGCCGAGGAGCTCCCGCCCGAGTTGAGCCCGACTCTCTTCTGACCGACCGCCCCGACTCCGGCGAACAGGCCGCGAACGAATGCCCCGCCCCGAACGAATTCGGCGGCGACCGGCCCAGATCGGCGCGGCGTCAGACCTGGGGAATCCGGCACGTTTCCGTGCCGCCCGGCAGACGGTGGCGGTTTCGGTAGAACACCGATTGGACCCGGTTGAGCAGCAAGGAAGCGACCGGGGTCATCATTACGCGTCCGAAGAACGGATACGGGTTGCGAGCCGTGAGCAGCATCCCGGCCATCGCGCCCACACCGACCACGTGACTGCCATCGGCCCGCACGAGCACGGGGCCTTCGAGGCAGGTCGCCAGGGTCACGCCGAGCGCGTCCAGGTCGACCGACTGGTACGTTGCGAAAACAATCTGCGGCGCGATCCGGCGCTTCATGCGGTCGACTGCGTTTTGGCACAGGCCGCAGTCACCATCGAATAGAAAAAGCGCTGTCGTCAAGGTGGAACCCTTCGTCGTCGGTACTCCAGCGGCACGCTGCCGCGCCAACCTTCACCAAGTATACCCCTGGGGGTATGCTCGGAAGCCGCCTGCGCCCGGATGCCTCAACCCGGCCATCACCCTTCGAGCGGATGCCCCGGCCCCGAACGAATTCGACGGAGATTTTGCCCAAATCAGGCGCACAGCAGGCGAGAACGCATGTTTTCGCCAAAATCTCCGTCGAATTGGTTAGAACGACGGGCAGCTTGCGCCCCGAACGGGGAACACGGCCGCCGAAATGGGATACTCGACCGATACACACCCGCACGAACGCGCCGCAGAACGTACCGCAGATCGCGGTGCAGCACACGTGCGACCACACCAACACACACGCACCACACGCACCACACGCACCACACGCACCACACGCACCAACACGAACGGAACAGTAATGACGCTTGGCTTGCCAGACCACCTGGTGGCGAGAACCATCAGTCACGCCCTCGCGCGTGCCTCGCACTGGTTCGGACTCACCTGCCTCGCCGGCGCACTGCTCGCCCTGCTGGCCCTGAACTTCGCCCACCGCCCCACCGCCACCGCCGCCACCGCCTCCACCGCCTCCACCATCTCCACCACAACCTCCGCCGCCCTCTGGCTCACCATCCTCGCCCTCCTCGCCATGGCCGGCTTCCTGATCGAGCTCTCCCTGCGCCGCACGGTCACCCTGACCATCGCCTACCTGATTGTCGGCAGCGGCTGCATCTACCTCTTCACGGTCACCATCCTCGGCATGCCCGACGTGTTCCCGTTCTCGAACCTGTTCCTGGTGGCCCTGCCCAAGCTGGCCCTGATCATGGTCGGCGGCGCCGGCACCGGCGCCCTTGCCGGCGTGCTCTGGAGCACCCTCGGCTTCGTGCTGGCCGAAGCCGTCACGGTGCTCGCCGCCCTCCAGACGCAGGTGCCCTACAGCCCCGACCCCTTCACCATCTCCACCTACCTGTTCCTCGTCGGCGTGCTCCTCTTCGCCCATTTCGCCCGCCGCCAGGCCGCGGCCCAGACCGCCCTGCACCGGGCCGTCCTCGCCGATCGGGCCCGCCTGCTGCGCCACGACCTCGACCAGCGCGCCCTGGCCCGCACCCAGGACACCACCCTCACCGAGCTCGTCGCGCTCGCCCGCGCGCACGCCGGCCCGCTCAGCCCGAACCTGGCCGGCAGCATCCGTGCCACCCTGCAGACCCTGCGCGGCACCGACTGGCTGACCGACGCCGACCAGCGCAGCGTTGAGCCGTCCGCGGGCACGGATGCCTGGCTCACCAGCGAGGTCTACGCCGCCATCGAGCGCAGTCGCGATCGCGGCCTCGTGGTCGAAGTCACGGGGGAGCGCGCCGCCCTCGGCCGCCTCGACCCGGTCAGCGACCGCGAGCTCGGCCTCGCCGTGCAGCAGTGCCTGACCAACGTGATCCTGCACTCGGGCATCGTGGCCGCCGAGGTCGTGATCGAGAGCGAACTCGACAGCATCTCCCTGATGGTGATGGACGCCGGCCGCGGCTTCACCGAATCCGAAACCGGCTCCGACCGCCTCGGCCTGCGCCAGGCCGTGCGCCACCGCATCGAACGCCTGGGTGGTTCGGTGAGCATCCTCACCCGCCCCGGCGCGGGCACATCCGTACTTCTGAACGTGCCGGTCCCCATCTCAGACCCGATCACGACGGATGCCGCAACCCTCGGCGAGCAGGCCCCCCGATGACCGCCGCCACCCCCGGCGCCAGCACCGCCCCCGAAACCGCTCCCATCCCCACCACCGCGGCCACCCCCACCCCGCTCGCCCCCGCGACGCCCACCCCGCGCACCCTCACCCAGCAGCGGCTCGACCCGCTGGGCACCCTCGCCACCTGGCCGCTCGCTCCGGTCATCGCTACGGTCGTTTTCGGCTACGCGGCGCTGGCCACGTCGTGGCAGGCCGACCAGTCGCGGTATCCGGTGCTCGTCGGGCTGGCCCTGCTGGCCATCGCCGGCGCGGCCGCCACCCTCGTCATCGGCACCCGGCCGTCCGAGCCGCCGTTCCGGCTCGGCTCTCACCTGGCCATGATCGGCCTCGCCGTCAGCGCCTACCTGCTCGACCAGGCGTCCCGCTGGGGCGCGAACACCCTCCTGCAAGACGACTTCGGACCCGTCGCCATCGGCCTCCTCCTGCTTGCCCTCGCCCCGTACCGCCCGTGGCGGGAGATCACCCTGTCGGCGGTGGCGGCATCCGTCATCGTCGCCGCCGTCACCGTGCCGCAGGCCCCATTCCTCGCCATCACCGTGCCGCCGGCCGTCTACGCGGTCGTGTCGGTCACCCCGGTTTTGGCCCTTGGCCTGGCCGCGGCCGCCTACTCCCGCCGCATGGTGCGCCTGCTGCTGGCTTGGCAGACGGATGCCCGCCGCGCCATCGCCGAACGCACCGAGGAGTCGCGCGGCCGAGTCGTGCGTGCCGTGGTCGGGCAGCAGCTCGCCGACCTCGAAACCGGCGTCTTCCCCCTCTTCACCGACGTGCTCGAACGCGGCGAGGTCACCAAGGCCGACATCGCCCGGGCCAACGAGCTGGCCGCCCGCGTGCGCCGTTCACTCGTGCAGGACATCGACCTGACCTGGCTGGACGCCGTCATCGCCCGGGAGCGCGCCCGGCTGGTCGAGCGCGGCCTGGATCCGCTCTTCGTGGTCGCCGACCCCGAGCACCGCGCCCTGCGCTTCGGACCCGACCAGCGCGCCGCCACCGCCGCCCTGATCAGCCTGCTCTGCGCCGCCCCCGGCTTCGACCCGCGCAGCCTCGTGGTGCAGGTCGCCGACGGGGCCCGGCCGGCCGCTCCCGGGCGCGCCGGGCAGAGCGAGCAACCCGCCGAACCCGAGCAACCCGCCGAACCCGAGCAACCCGCCGAACCCGAGCAGCCCGCCGAACCCGAGCAACCCGCCGAACCCGAGCAGCCCGCCGAACCCGAGCAACCCGCCGAACCCGAGCAGCCCGAGCCCACCCAGCCCGAGCCCGCCGAGCAGCCCCAGCCCGTGCCCGCCGGCATCGTCGACACCGTCACGATCCAGGCCGGACTCGACCTGCCCGCCGGCCAGGCCCGCGCCCTGCTCCGCCCCTACCTGGCCGTGTTCCGGGTCGTGTTCCCGCGGGTGCGGGTCACGATCAGCCGGCCGCTGGTGATGCTCGACTTCGGCGACCGCCGCCCGGCGCCCCGGGTCCGCCTCCGCCGCCGCCCAGTACGCTGAAGGAAGACTTCAGCAACCCAGCACGACCCCAGCACGACCCCAGCACGAGCACCAGCACGACCCGAACACAACCAGCCGAGGGGGCACCCACCGCATGGCCAAACTGTATTTCCGTTACGGAGCCATGAACAGCGGCAAGAGCACGTCCATGCTCCAGGCGGCCTACAACTATGAGGAACGCGGCCACAAGGTGCTGCTGACCAAGCCGTCGGTCGACACCAAGGGCGACCGCGGCATCCTCTCGCGCCTGGGCGTCACCCGGGGAGTCGACTACCTGCTCACCCCCGAGACGGATGCCTACGCCTCCTTCCAGCAGCACCGCACCGAGGTGCTCGCCGCCACCGGCCTCGACGTGAGCTGCCTGCTCGTGGACGAGGCCCAGTTTCTGACCGAGTCGCAGGTCGACGACCTGCTGCGGATCGCGATTCTTCAGAACATCCCGGTGCTGGCGTACGGCATCCGCACCGATTTTCAGACCGTGGCCTTTCCCGGCAGCCGCCGGTTGCTCGAGGTGGCGCACAGCCTCGAGGAGCTCAAGACGATCTGCCGCTGCGGCCGGAAGGCCGTGTTCAACGGGCGCCAGATCGACGGCGTCTTCGTCTTCGACGGCGCCCAGGTGGCGATCGACGGCGAGCAGGTCACCTACGAGTCCCTCTGCGGCTCGTGCTACCTCGAGGAGAGCGGCGGCGTGCTCAACAACCGCCGGCGTTCCGTGCAGGCCTGACCTGGCCTGGGGAGACCGTCAGGCCTCGGGTCGGCAGTCGATGATGAAGGCCATCAGCGTGGTGGCGTCCCCGGTGTCGAAGAGGGTGCTGAGGTGCTCGTTGTATTCGAGTCTGCGTCGAGCGGACACCGAGATGGCGTCGAATCCCGACGCCATGAGGTGGCCGGCCATCATCAGCCGGGACGTGCGTTTGTTGCCGTCGAAGTAGAACTGGGCCCGGGTGGCGGCACAGAAGTACGTGATGGCTTGCTCGCGCGCGTCCGGCAGGGTGTAGAGGTAACGGAGGAGGCGGTCGTGCTCGTCAATCAGAGTCTCCCCGTGCTCTCCAGGAGGGGACGCCTGGTAGGTTCCCAAATCACCCAGCCCGACAAGGCCTCCGCCGGTGACGTTGCCCTCTCCTCGAAAATGGACTGACTCGATTTCTTCATGCACGGCCACGCGGCGGTGCACTTCGTCGCTCACGTCTTTGGTGAGGGCGAAAGTACCGTCGCCGACGAGCGTGTCAACATAGTTGAACGCCTCCTGGAGGGCGAGGATCTGGTTCTGGTCATAGACCCGGTGCCCGCTCACCGTGACGCCTTCGAGGAGGGTCTGCACCTCGGGCAGGGTGTACGGGTTGCCTTCCAGCGACGCCGCATCCCAGATGTACTCCGGGAGGGCGGCCCGAAACCGGGCGCGGGCGCGGTCGGTGGCCGACTGTGGGAGCAGGTCCCAGGCAACGGATGCGGAGTCCCACACGATTCCTGTCGCCGCGCGCTGCTGATCGACAACGCTGCGGGGCAGGGAGCTCCCCGGCAGATCAGGTCGTGGCCGCGGCGGCTTCGTCCGCTTTTGGTACTGGTTTGACCCTCGGGCCCAGTTGTTGGGTGTGTCGGTCATGGTTCACCAGCTCCGTGCGATGGTTTCGGCTTCGTCTGCGAGCGCACCGCCGATGCCGAATGCGTCCACCAGGGTCTGGATGGGGGCGACCACCCGGATGCCGTCGTCGAGGAACGCGTCCACGTCCAAGTCGGCCGTGTACGGGACGACGATGAGGTCGGCCTCCTCCGGTCGGCACGGTGCCATGTGGGCCAGGCGCCGAACCAGGCGATGCGGGTCAGCGGTGTAGACCACGGACGGTCCGGCCGTGGGGCCGTCCGTGTCGGGGTTCAGCCTTCTGATGCCGCTGACCCCCGACAGGATCCATGGCGTTTCGCCGGCGCTGGCGGCCGCCGCGATCTTGAGCTCGTCCACGTTGCCGCACAGATATGTTGCGCCGGCGCGTTTCAACAGGGAGGAGCTCACGCCGGCAGTGCGAGCGATTTCGACGGGGTCACCGTTTGGCACCCAGCGGTGCAATCGGGCCTCCCAGTCGGCGACGGCCTTGTCCTTTTCGCCGGTCGCCGGCCCAGCCAGGATTTCCCGGGCAGCCCGGGCGGCGTTGACGTCCGAGAGCGGAGCGAGACTGATGTCCAGGTCGAAACCGGCGGCCAGGGCGAGTTCTCGGAGCGTGCCGACGGAGGGGTCGACCTGCGCGCCTTCGATGCGGTAGATCGTGGATTTGGACACGCCGGAGCGTAGTGCGAGCGCCCGCCGGTCAAGGCCGACGCTGGCTCGGAGGTCGTCCAGCAGCTGTCGCATATCCGGTACTCTACCTGAGTCATTCCCGTATATGGGACCTTGAATCGATATGTCCCATATTTGGGTCAGAACCTGATGCGGGCTAATCAAACCAAAGAAAACAGGGGAGAGGGGGCGCTCAAACGACACTGAGTCGTGAGCGCCCCACCAACCCCCCAGTTGATTTCCCAACTACAACGTAGGCGCGTTTTTCCCTCCTCACCAGCCGTCACTTTCTGTGGCACCCCAACGGGGGTGCTGCGCGGGGCACCCGAATCCTGTGCAAAACTGGCAGCGAAACCGCACCAGAACCGCAGCAAGCCGCACCAGAACAGCCGGTCACACGGCTCAACAAGACAACCAAACCCGCCATCGCCGAGCACCACCCATGCAAGGAACCTGATGTCCCGCTTCCGAGTCGCCCTGATCGATGACCACGAGATCGTCGCCCGCGGCTTCGCAAACCTCTTCTCCACCATCCCCGAAATCGAGGTCGTCGGCACCGTCGCGACCGTGACCGAGCTGCTCGAATCCGCTGCCTCGCAGGCGCAGCAGGTCGACCTGGTCATCCTCGACCTGCGGTTGTCCGACGGATCCCTGGTGGGCAGCAACGTGGATCGGCTGCGCGCCGCGGGGGCCGCCGTGCTCGCTTTCACCGGCGGTGATGACGAGGTGCTGATGCGGCACGCCGCGCGCAGCGGCGTGCTCGGCGTGGTGCGCAAGTCCGAGCCGACCGCGGTGCTGCTCGACGCGGTCACGCGCGCGGCGGCGGGGGAGACGATCGCGTCCACGGAGTGGGCAGCGGCCCTCGACGGTGACCCTGACCTGGCCGATGCCGGGCTGAGCAACCGGGAGCGCGAGGCGCTCTCCCTCTACGCGGCGGGCGCGAAGGCGCCCCTGGTGGCGTCGCGGATGGGACTGTCCGAGGCCACGGTGATCGACTACATCCGTCGGGTGCGCACCAAGTATGAGCGGGTGGGCCGCCCCGCCAACACGAAGATCGACCTCTACAAGCGCGCGCTGGAAGACGGCATTCTGCCCATCCCCGGCCAGTCGTGACCGCTCGCACGCGCAAGGTGCCGCCAGCTCCGACCGCGGTCGAGCGGCACGCGCGCGTGCTCTACGGGGCCATGGGTGTCGCCGCCCTGGCCTTCGGTCTGCTCTGCCTGGGCACCTACCTCGAACAGGCCTGGCGCCCCGCGCCGACCCTGTCGCTGCTGGCCTTCCTGCTGGTCTTCGGTCTCCCGCTGCTGATCGGCGTGCTCTCCAAATGGGCGTCGCTGCGCCTGCTGCGCTCGCTCGCCCTGGCCGACGGGGTCGTATTCCTGGCCATCCTCGCATTCTGGCTGGTCGTGCGCGCCGAACCCCTCACCACCGGGGCCTCCGACATCCCCTGGGTGATCTCCTTCACCGGAATCCCCGCCATGGCCGTGGCGGTGGCCACCCGCGACCGGATCGGCTGGGCCTACACGGCCCTGGTCTGCACGGCGAGCGGACTGCTGCGGGCCGCCACCACGACCGATCCGCAACCGCTCCTCGTGGGCGTCGAAGACGGCCTCTACTCGCTGCTCATGATCACGGTCTTCGTCGGCCTGACCGGGCTCACCCGGCGCCGCGCCGCCCAGGTCGACGCCGCCGCCCTGTTCGTGGGCGCCGATCAGGCCGCCCGGGCCGCCCAGGTGGCCCGCCAGCGGGTGCGGCTGAGCATCGACGCGCTCGTGCACGACAGCGTCATCTCCAGCCTGCTGATGGCCGGCCGCGGCGGCATCCCCGCTCCCACCATCGCCCGTCACGCCCAGACCACGCTGGCCCGTCTCGACGCTGTCCGCACCCCAGCGCTGAACCCGGGTTTCCGCGCCACCGGCCACGAACTGGTCGACGCGCTCGAGCAGCTGGCGGCAGACCTGGCACCGGATGCCGCGGTGCACTCCGACCTGTCCGACAACCTCCGCATACCCGCGGTGGCAGTGACCGCCCTGCTCGACGCCGTCGGCGAGGCGCTGCGCAATTCGGTCGCCGCGGCCGGACGCGGGCAGGGCCGCCAGGTGGTCCGCACCGTCACCGTGCAGGGTCGACGCGGCGGCATCCGGGTGCTCGTGCACGACGACGGCGCCGGCTTCGACCCGGCCAGGGTGCCCGCCGAGCGCCTCGGCATCACGCAGAGCATCATCGGCCGGATGGAGCGCTTGACCGGCGGCGCGGCCGCGGTGCGCTCCCGCCCGGGGGCCGGCACCGAGGTGGAGGTGTCTTGGACGCCCGAGCCGAGCCCCGCGGCAGCCCCGGCCCCGGCCGCATCCGCCGCCCTGGCGACCCTGGCCCGCACCGCCCCCGCTGCTGTCCTGACTCGCCCGGAACCGACCACCCCGCCCGCCCCCACACGCCTGCGCCCGCCGACCCCGGTGAGCCTCGCCATTATCGCGCTGTTCATCCTCGTGCACGCGCTGCTCGCCTTCGGTGACGATGAGCCGGGCGCGACCCTGCCGGGTGAGGTCCTCGGCTTCCTCGCCCTGGTGCTCGCGGCCCTCATCATGGCCCGCCCCGACAACAACCGGATGACCCGCGTCCGGGCCGGGGTCGTGGTCGCCCTGTGCGCTCTGGCGGGGGCGCTGGTCGCGTTCCCGATGACGCCGGCGAACCCCACCCCGTTCGGGCACTGGTACCTGGGCGCGATCACCCTGCTCCTGGTCGTCCTCGCCGTGCGAGGCCGCTCCGATCTGGCCTGGCTCGGCTATGCGCTGATGACCGTGGTCGCCATCGTCTGGTGCCTTGTCA
Organism: Cryobacterium sp. TMT2-10; assembly: GCF_004403075.1. Classification (NCBI taxonomy): domain Bacteria; kingdom Bacillati; phylum Actinomycetota; class Actinomycetes; order Micrococcales; family Microbacteriaceae; genus Cryobacterium; species Cryobacterium sp. TMT2-10. Next base: position 30,163 of record NZ_SOGW01000054.1, read on the forward strand.
ACGGCCTTCCCGGGGTGAACGGTCTTGAGATGGTCAGCCGCCATGCCGGCACGCTGCTCGCCGGCAGTCTCTTTGCCCTGGGCATGGCGCGGTCGACCCAGGCCCTGTCCGTGCTGAATGGCGAGCGCGCCCTGCATAGTGCCGCGGCGGCCACCACTGTTGCCGCCATCGAGGAGCGCGAGTCGCAGCTCGCCCGGGTGAACGTGCTCTCCCGTCCCATCCTCGACCTGCTCGCACAGAGCACCGAGCTCGGTCCCGAGCTGCGCGCGGAATGTCTGTTGGTCGAGGCGACCCTCCGCGACGCCATGCGGGCGCGCGCCCTGTTCGTCGAGCCGCTCGTGTCCGCCACCCGTGCCGCGCGGCTGCGCGGGGTCGAAGTGACCCTGCTCGACGACAGCGGCGACCACCAGCCCGTTCAGATGTCGGCCGTGGTGGCCGCGGTCGCGGACGAATTGAACGTGCTGGTGTCGGGCCGCCTCACCGCCCGGGTGCTCCCTGCCGACCGGCCCTTCATCGCCTCGATCGTGATCGGCGCCGCCACGCCTCAGATGCTCATGGTCACACCGGAGGGTCTCCTCCAGGAGGCCTGACTGACTCCACGAAACACCCCAATTGGGGGGATGGCCATTGCAAATAACCGTGCCTTCGTCGGCGCTGAGGTCGGCGGCGTCCCCGGCGAAGCAGTTCTCAGCGCCATTTTTCGCCGTCCTGGATCGAGCGGCGCATTAGTCGAGAAAGCGTCACTCCCCGACGCGGGAAGGCCCCTTACCCTCATGTGAGAGGATGAACAAGGGGAAAAGGCGATTCGAGCGGTTCCTCTCTGTCAAGTGCTACCGGAGGAACGCGCGTGGAGCTCAAGGACTACCTCAGGATCTTCCATAAAAGTTGGATCCTGATTATCGCTTGCACCCTCTTCGGCATCGCCGGAGCAGCCGGAGCTGCCATCGCCACCACCCCGAAGTACATCGCCAACACCCAGCTCTACGTCTCGGTGCAGGCCTCCGCCGGCGCTGTGACCGGAGACCTGGTTCAGGGAACCAGCTTTGCCCGGCAGGCCGTCACGTCGTACGTCGACGTCGTCAACAGCGCCATTGTGCTCGACGAGGTCATCAAGGACCTGAACCTCGACCTGACCGCGGCGCAGCTCGGCTCCACCATCACCTCTGTCTCCCCTTTAGACACCGTGCTCATCGACGTCTCGGTCACAAACAGCGACCCCGAGCTCGCGGCCAAGATTGCCAACTCCGTCGGGCAGAACTTCAGCAAGGTCGTCGTCGACCGCCTCGAGAAGCCCGACGGCGACGCAGCCAGCCCCGTGAAGATCGAAACTATCCAGCCCGCGATCGTGCCGACCACGCCGGCCAGCCCCAACGTTCCGTTGAACCTCGCCCTCGGTCTTCTCGTGGGTCTGGCGGTCGGCATCGGACTCGCCGTGCTCCGCAGCGTTCTCGACACCCGCATCCACGGCCTGCACGACATCGAGCTCGTCACCGATTCACCGATGCTCGGCGGCATCACCAACGATCCCGGCGCGAGCCTGCGCCCCCTGGTCGTGCACACCGACCCGAAGAACCCGCGGGCCGAGGCATTCCGCAGCCTGCGCACCAACCTCCAGTTCGTGAACATCGAGGGTGGCCCGCGCAGCTTCGTTGTCACCAGCTCGGTGCCGGGAGAGGGCAAGAGCACGACCACGGCGAACCTCGCGATCGCCCTCGCCGAGACCGGCGCCCGCGTTGCGTTGATCGACGGCGACCTGCGGCTGCCCCGCGTCGCCGAGTACATGGGCATCGAGGGTGGCGTCGGCCTCACCGACGTGCTGATCGGCCGCGCGGAACTTGCTGACGTGCTGCAGAAGTGGGGCAAGAACAAGCTGTTCGTTCTGCCCAGCGGCCGCGTTCCCCCGAACCCGAGCGAACTGCTCGGCTCCGCTGCGATGGCCCGCATGCTCGGCGTGCTCACCGAGGAGTTCGACGTGGTGCTGATCGACGCCCCGCCGCTGCTGCTGGTGACGGATGCCGCCGTGCTGAGCAAGCTCTGCGGCGGCGCCATCATGGTGGTGGCCTCCGGGCGCACGAAGCGCAACGAGCTGACCAGCGCTGTGAAGGCCCTGGAGCGCGCAGGGAGCCGCCTCGTCGGCATGGTCATCACCATGCTGCCCACAAGGGGGCCCGACTCCTACGGCTATGGCCAGTACAGCTACGGCACGATCCACGAGGAAGAGAAAGTCGCTGTCGGGGCCGAAGCCCCCGCGACGCGGGGCATCCGCAAGGCCCGACGGAGAACCGCGTAATGCAGACCTTCTCCATTCTCACGGTCTGCTCCGGCAACATTTGCCGGTCACCGCTGGCCGAACAGCTGTTGCGTGTCGGCCTGGCGTCGTGGCCGCAGATTCAGGTGGCCAGTGCAGGAACCATCGGCCTGACCGGCCAGGGCATGCCCCCGCAAGCCGCCGACCTGTCGCGCCACTTCGGCGGTGACCCAAGTGCCCATGTGGCCCAGGAACTCACCGAACAGCACGTGCAGACCGCCGACCTGGTGTTCGCCATGTCCCGCGAGCACCGACGCGCCATCGTCGAGTTGGTGCCACGTGCGATCCGTTACACGTTCACTATCCGCGAATTCGCGCGTCTCGTTGCAGACGTCACCGATGACGACCTCGACGCGGCTGCCGCACTGCCCCTCGATGACGTTGTCGGGCGCCTCACCACTCTGATCGGGTTGGCCGCGTCTCAGCGTGGCGCCGTCGTCCCCCTGGTATCGGCCGATGACGATGACGTCGTTGACCCCTATCGCCGCAGCGATGAGGTCTATGTGGAGTCTGCCCAGCAGCTCGTTCCGGCCATTAATGCTGTCACCGCCCTGTTCCATCGAGCCGCGACGGTGCAGCCGAAATAGTGAAAGCCGTGGGGGGAAACAAGCCTAGGATTCGCAAGAACCGCAACAGCGTGCTGCGGCAGCGCCTGCTCATTGCAGGTCTGGCCGGGTTCTTGCTGTTCGACGTTGCACTGGTGTCCTTTGCGCTCACCCCGTCGAAGCCTTCCGCCACTGTGGGCACGGCGGCCGAGCCTGTCGAGACCACGACGCCGACTGCCGAGCCGTCGGACACCGGGCAGCCGGTGGTCGAGCCTGTTGAGACCCCGGCGATTACCTCCCCGCCCCCCAACCGTATCCTCACCGCCCTCGACGCATCCACACTCTGGCGTGCCACGACCGGTGGCTGCCCCGCCGCCACCGCGACCCCGGAGCTCTCCACCGACGCCGGTGAAACCTGGAGAGCGTTCGACGCGTCGAAAGGCACCGATGCCTCCTCCATTCTCTCGATCTACGTTTCCAGCAAGTCCGAGGCCTCCCTGGTCACACTCACGGCAGGGGACTGCACGCCGCAGCGCGTGACCACCTTCGTGGCCGGTGCTCAGTGGCAGGAATACCCCGATCGTGTTGGGTCGAACTGGTACGTTGACCCGACGGACCGGGCCACCGTGCACAGTCCGGCAGGTTCATTTACCGCACCCTGTTCCGCGGTGATTGCACTCGCCCCGCGCACCGACTCGACGGCCGCCCTGCTCTGCTCAGACGGCACTCTCTTTCGCACCGGCGATGGTGCCGCGACCTACGGGCCCGGGGTCGCTCTTTCCGGTGCCGCGAATCTGACCGTCAGTGACGACGGCTACATCATCGTGGCCACCGACCAGGCAGGCTGCGCGGGCGCACAGCTGCTCGCGACGTCTGAAGAGCCCGACGGGGAGCTGAGCCCGACCGGATGCCGTGAGGCGGAAGTCACTCCGGGCGACCTGGCTCTCGCGAGTGCCGGCGGAATTGTCTGGCTGTGGGCGGGGGACGTGGTGAGCAGTTCGAGTGATGGGGGCACGACATGGCAGTAAGCGACTTTGCAACGACCAGGATGAAGGAGTTGCATGGTTCAGTGCCTCTCATTCGCTTCGGTACCCAGTTTGCGTTCGATGCGGGAGCTTGGGTTGTCGCCCTGTTTCTGGCCGAGATTCTGCGCTATGAGTTTGACTTGCAGCTGATTGACCTGCGTCCGTTGCTGGCGCTGTGCGCGGCTGCATGCCTGGTCCAGTTTCTTGCGGGCGGCGCTAACCACCTCTACCAGGGCCGCCACATCTACGGAAGCTTTTCCGAGGTGCGGGCGCTGCTCGGAGTTGTTCTCGCCTCGACCGTCATTTTGGGCATCCCGGTTGCCGTTGCCGGCACAGTTGTCGGCATTCCCCGCAGCACGGTTTTCATCGCCCTGCCCATGGCCTTCGTCTTGATGGGCGGCGTGCGCTACGTCAAGCGTCTCCTGGTGGAACGGTCAGTAGTTCCGAAAGACGACATTCAGAAGGCCCTGATCTTTGGTGGCGGCTACATGGGGGCGTCGATTGCTCGGCGCATGACCACCGACCGAAACTCGCCATTCTTGCCGGTGGGGCTCATCGACGACGACCCGCGCAAGCGCAATCTCTGGCTCCATGGCGTTCGCGTCGTCGGTTCGCGCGCGTCCCTTTCCCCCGCAGCTGAAGCCACTGGAGCAACTGCGCTGGTCGTGGCCATCGCTAAGGCCGATGCGTCCTTGCTGCGTGAGATCACCGATGCCGCCAAGGCCGCACATCTCAAGGTTTTGGTTCTTCCTCCCCTTGAAGAACTACTCAACGGCAAGTCACGCCTCAACGACCTTCGCGATATTTCGATCGAAGACCTGATCGGTCGTCATCCCGTCGACACCCACGTCGAGTCGATCGCGGGTTATCTCGCCGGCAAACGAGTGCTGGTCACGGGTGCGGGCGGTTCAATCGGCTCCGAACTGTGCCGTCAGATCACCAAGTTCGGCCCAAGCGAGCTCATCATGCTCGACCGCGACGAGACCGGCCTCCAGACCACCCAGATCTCGATCCTCGGTCACGGCCTTCTCGACACGAGGGACGTGGTGCTCGCGGACATCCGCGATGCGGAGGCACTGAAGTCAATCTTCGCCGAGCGGCGACCCGAGGTGGTTTTCCACGCTGCTGCCCTCAAGCACCTTCCGATGCTGGAGCAGTATCCCGACGAGGCATGGAAGACCAATGTGCTCGGCACGCTAAATGTGCTCGAAGCCTCCCAGTCGGTCGGGGTGACCACGTTCGTGAACATCTCCACCGACAAGGCCGCGAACCCCACGAGTGTGCTCGGTCATTCCAAGCGCGTTGCCGAAAAGCTCACGGCGTGGGCCGCCCAGGAATCCCAGTGCGCATACCTGTCGGTTCGTTTCGGCAACGTTATAGGCAGCCGGGGCTCGATGCTGCCCACCTTCACCACCCTCATCGAGGCCGGTGGACCGCTGACGATCACCCATCCCGACGTCACGCGGTTCTTCATGACCATTCCGGAGGCGTGCCAGCTCGTCATCCAAGCTGGCGGTATCGGCGGGCCCGCCGAGGTGCTTATCCTCGACATGGGCGAGCCGGTCAGAATCCTGGACGTGGCCGAGCGAATGATAGGAATGTCCGGCAAGGACATTGAAATCATCTACACCGGCCTGCGCCCGGGGGAGAAGCTGCACGAAGAGCTCATCGGCGCCCACGAGCAGGACGCACGCCCGATCCATCCAAAGATCACCCACGCCTCCATAGCCCCCATCCGCCCCGAGAATCTGAACAAACCGGGCTGGGATGAACGCTGCCGAAACGATCCAACGAACCGGCCGGTCGAGGTTGAGACCGCGCTGGCCGGAACAGGAATACCCTTATGAGTGAACGCATATACATGTCATCCCCCGACGTCGGTGATCTCGAGGAACAGTACATGGTGGCCGCGATCAGGTCCGGCTGGATTGCGCCCCTGGGACCCGACGTCAACGGCTTCGAGGCGGAGATGGCGGAACGCGTCGGCGTCGGATACGCCGTAGCCCTGAGCTCGGGTACTGCGGCCCTGCACCTCGGGCTGCTCGGGCTAGGAGCCGGGGCGGGCGATATCGTGGTCACGTCAACTCTGACTTTCGCTGCGACGGCGAACGCGATCGTCTATACAGGGGCTGAACCGTTCTTCATCGACTGCGAGCTTGGGTCTGGGAACATGGATCCCGCTCTGCTTCGTCAGGCGCTGGAGCAACTTCGTGAAGGCGGCGAGAGGGTCGCGGCAATAGTTCCGGTTGACCTGCTGGGCAAAGCGGTTAATTACACAGAGATATGCACCATTGCGGATGAGTACGGTATTCCCGTTTTGTCTGATGCAGCCGAATCTTTGGGAGCAAGTCACAAGGGCAACCCCGCTGGGTCGTTTGGGCGTGCGTCTGTCTTCTCTTTCAACGGGAACAAGATCATGACCACGTCGGGGGGAGGAATGCTGCTGACCGACGACTCTGAGCTCGCCGCGCACACTCGATATCTGGCCACACAGGCACGACAGCCAGTGACGCACTACGAGCACACTGAGATTGGCTACAACTACCGCCTCAGTAACCTGTTGGCCGCTCTCGGCAGAGCGCAGTTGTCTCGTCTCGACGAAATGATCGCGCGGCGTCGTGATATGCGTGAACGTTACCGAGAGCTTTTCGCCAGGATCGAAGGGGTCGAGATTTTTGGCGGCATTGATGATGCTTCAGACAACTTCTGGCTCACCTCCATCGTCATCGACTCCGCAAGGACAGGATGGTCGGCTGCGGATCTCAGTGCGAATTTGCTGACAGACAACATCGAGAGCAGACCAATTTGGAAGCCCATGCACCTGCAACCGGTCTTCTCCGGTGCCCGTGCAGTGACGAATGGCAACTCCCAACTTCTTTTTGAGACTGGCCTGACCCTTCCGAGTGGCTCTGCCCTCGGCTCTTCAGAGATTGACCGCGTGTTGTCTAAACTCCGGACTTTCAGCGGAGCGACGGTATGAGAACCGCGGCATCACTCCGCCGCTACGACAGGGCGAAACGGGTGCTGGACTTCTTGGTCGCCGCCGTCGCCTTGACAGTGGCGTCACCTGCACTAGTAATAATCGGGGGGCTGGTAGCCGTGAATCTCGGCAGACCCGTTCTGTTTCAACAGGATCGTCCTGGAAGAAACGGGCGCGTGTTCCGCCTCTACAAATTCCGCACGATGCAGGACGTCGACTTGGAGCGGGGGCTGATCACCGACGAGGAGCGGCTCACGCCATTCGGCCGCACGCTTAGAGCGACGAGCCTGGATGAACTTCCGACTCTGACCAACGTACTCAAGGGTGAGATGAGTCTCGTTGGGCCGCGGCCCCTGCTCGTTCGCTATATGGACAGGTACACGGCTGAACAATCGCGACGGCACGAGGTGCGACCGGGAGTGACCGGTTTGGCTCAGTGCAGTGGACGTAATGCTCTGGCTTGGGAGGCCAAGTTCCAGCTGGATATTGAGTACGTTGAGAACCGATCTCTCTTTCTTGACGCCATGATCATTGCGCGGACGCTTAGGGCGGTTCTCGCGCGAGACGGTGTCACAGCTGAGGGGCATGCTTCCATGCCAGAGTTCGGTGAGGAGCCAGAGCATGCAGGCAAGTAATTGGTTGATCTCAAGTGGTGGGCGACGTGGCGCGCTTGTGGACCTATTCCGAGAGTCCACTTCGCCGGTTCTGAGTCGAGTCGTCGTTACGGATGTCTCTCGGCTCTCCGCGGCAGGCCAACATGCGGACGAATTTGAACTCGTGCCAAGAATCAGTGCAGACAATTTTCTCTCTGAGACCCTGCGCATCTCAAAAAAGTACGGTTGTTCGACCATCGTGCCGACCATCGACCCAGAAATTGCGGTTCTTGCCCGCGCACGGTCACAATTTCGGCAGCATGGAGTGGATATCTGGGTCTCAAGCCCTGAGGTGGCGGAATTGGGATGGGACAAGTGGGGCCTTTACAAATGGCTTATTGAATCCGGATATCCGACCATTGATACGCAGGAGATCACAGAAGCCAGGCTCGTCCCATTTGCCGGGAGGGTTGTTGCGAAGCCGAGATCAGGCTCGTCCTCGATGGGTGTTGTGATCGCGGATCACGTTGAGTCTCTTCGAGTGTCGGCCCTGGCAGACGACTACATTCTCCAGCGTTTTGCTCCGGGCATCGAAGTGACCGTGGACGTCGCAGTGGATGGTCGCGGGACCGTGCTGGCGACGGTTCCCAGGCGTCGTCTGGAAGTACGCGCAGGTGAGGTCTCCAAGGGAGTGACGATTCATGTTCCGGAGATTGAGCTATTGGTTCGAGATATGGTTACGGCCTTGCCAGGTGCTTATGGAGTTCTGAATGTTCAAGTCATATACGACCCAGCGACAAAATCTCCGAAAATTCTTGAAATAAATCCGCGATTCGGTGGGGGATATCCTTTGAGTCACGCCGCCGGTGGCGACCTCATTAATGCCATGCTGCGCAGCAAGACGGGTGACACCGCGTCGAAAACCTGGAGACCAGGCACGGTTATGCTTCGGTATGATGAGGCAAAATTCTACTCTGATCAGGAATTCGTGTTGAACCCGTGGTCGTAAGCCTCTTAGTATTCGACATGGATGACACTCTCTTCCTGGAGCGCTCTTACGTTGAAAGCGGTTTTCGGGCGGTGAGTGAAATGCTGGCCGCTGACCATCAGTACCCGACATTTTTTGCTCGCGCATGGCGCGAGTTCGAATCCGGTCGGCGCGGCGACATATTCAACGCAGTTCTTGAAGATTCGGCGGAGTGGCTTCCCTCCGACATTGTCGAACTCTGCCTCAACAGATATCGCAGTCATGAACCGAGCATTGAGCTCCTGGCAGATGCCCGCGATTTCCTGGTCGCCTGTAGCCCACTAGTGCGTAGCGGATTGATCACCGACGGGCCGCGGAAAAGCCAAAGGGCCAAAGTGCGGAGTTTGAACTTGGATGCGCTCATCGAGCGGGTAGTGGTCACGGATGAGCACGGGAAAGGTGAATGGGCCAAACCTGCGCCCGCTGCGTACGAATCTCTCCAGGATTGGTTTGGCGTCAGTGGAGGGGAATGTGTGTACTTTGGCGACAATCCGCGCAAGGACTTCATCTCACCGCGAAAACTCGGATGGCGCACCATCCGTGTGCGACGACCCGGGGGCTTACACGAAAACCTCGAAACACCGGATGATGCTGAGTTCGAAATTCCCGACTTAACGAGGGAATCCCTGGCCATGATCGACTGTCTCAGGTTCGTTACTGATGAAATGAAATGCGCCCAGTGAAGATTCTTATCGTCAGCCAGTATTACCCGCCAGAGTTCGCGATCATCCCGTCCGAGCTTGCACAGATCTTGACCGCTCGCGGGCACTCCGTTCGCGTACTAACCGGGTTCCCGAACTATCCGCAGGGCAAGCTCTATGCGGGATTCAAGCAATCCTGGAGGCACATAGAGTTCCAGGGAGACGTCGTGGTCAGGCGGGTGCCCATGTTTATCGATCACTCACAAAATGGCCTGGCTCGCGTCGGGAACTATCTTTCATTCGCGTTTGGCACTGTGATGGCGACGAGATTCGCACGTGGCGCTGATGTTGTTTACGTCTACGCGACCCAAATGACCGCGGCAGCAGCTCCTCAGCTCTGGCGAAGTCTTTTTGGTATTCCCTACGTCCTGCACGTTCAGGATCTTTGGCCAGAGTCCGTCACGGGGTCTTCGATCGTCAGGTCCGGCCTGATCGCCAATCTTGTCAATCACCTACTGGGTCCCTGGCTTTCTTCCGTGTATCGGCTCTCGGCAGCAGTCATCGCGATCGCGCCGACAATGCGCGGCATGCTCGCGGACCGGGGGGTTCCTGAGAAGAAACTGCACACGGTGCTCAACTGGGCCTCTGATTCAGCCGACGTAGTGAGAGGTCCGATTGATGCCGAACATGCCGATGGCCTGTGCGTGGTGTATGCAGGCAACATAGGTGAGCTTCAGGACCTCGACACAGCGCTGGAGGCAGCGCGCCTTGTGCAGGATCTTGACGGATTTCGCCTCATCATCGTCGGCACTGGTGTTGCCGAGGAACGGCTGAGGAAGATCGCGTCCGATGGCCGTATTCGCAACGTCGAGTTTCGCGGTCGCATTGATCCCGCCGAGATGAATGCGGTTTACGAAGAGTCTGATTTCCAACTCGTCACACTGAGGGATCTTCCAATTTTCAGGGGAACGATTCCGTCCAAACTGCAGGGAAGCCTGGCCAAGGGTGTGCCCATCATCACCAACGTTGCGGGCGACGTCACGAGAATCGTTAGCGAGGCGGGGGTCGGTTTGACGGTGCCCCCCGAAAACGCACACGCACTGGCGGATGCTTTTCGTGAGGCCCATTCGATGTCGGTTGAAATGCGCAGGGATCTCGGACGTCGGGGCAGGGAACTTTACCTTCGATCTATGTCAGCGAGGGCAGGCGTCGATGCCATCGAAGCGGTTTTGAAAGCGGCAACTATTGAAGAGGATAACCGGGGTAATCGTTGCAATGAAGAATGAATATTTGGGCAAGCGCATCCTCGTCACGGGTGGAACCGGATCGTTCGGTCACACGGTGGCAGAGAAACTCCTTTCGCGCGGGGTCGAAGAGGTGCGAATTCTGAGCCGTGATGAGGCGAAACAAGACCTCATGCGGAATGAGCTCGCTGACCCGCGGCTGCGGTTCTATGTGGGAGACATCCGGGACTATCTAAGCGTGGAACGAGCCATTCGTGATGTGGACTTCGTCTTTCACGCGGCAGCCCTCAAGCAGGTCCCGTCATGCGAATTCTTCCCGATGGAGGCCGTCAAGACAAACGTTTTGGGTAGCGAGAACGTGGTGAGAGCCGCTGACCGGGCCGGAGTCAAATCTGTTGTTTGCCTCAGCACTGACAAGGCCGTTTACCCGGTCAATGCAATGGGTATGAGTAAGGCGATGATGGAAAAGGTCGCGCAGTCGTACGGCCTGAACAACCCGAATGCAGAGACGACCGTTTCGTGTGTGCGGTACGGCAACGTCATGTACTCCCGTGGGTCTGTCATTCCGCTGTTTATCCGGCAGCTGAAGGCGGGAAAGAATCTCACTGTCACGAACCCTGACATGACCCGGTTCATGATGTCTCTGGCCGACTCCGTGGACTTGGTCGAGTATGCCTTCCACAACGCGATGCAGGGTGACCTCTTCATCCGCAAGGCGAAGGCCTGCACTATGGGCGACCTCGCCCAAGCGCTCATCGTCCTATTCCAATCGCCAGCCAGGCTCGAAGTCATCGGGACACGCCATGCAGAGAAGCTCTCCGAGGCCCTCGCCAGCCGCGAGGAACTGGCGCGGGCCCAGGATATGGGGGACTACTTTCGCATTCAGGCGGACAACCGTGATCTCAACTACAGCATCTACGTCGAACAGGGGGATGTTGGACAGGTGCAGTACGAGGACTACGACTCGCATACCGTCTCCCGTATGAGCCTGCGCGAAGTTGAGGAGCTGCTCCTGACCCTGCCTGAGGTACGAGCTGAACTGGCCGCTGCCGGGATCCGCACGGAACGGGCGGTCTAGGCGGTGCAAGACATTGCAATGACAGGGGCATACGGTTTCCTCGGGTGGCACACTCGTGCGGCCCTGCGTGAACTCGGTGGGGAGTCTCGCTCGATTACCGTTGGCGATGGCTTTGATGCGGCTGAAGCACAATCGGCACTGAACGGCTCGGCCCGTCTCATCCACATTGCTGGTGTGAACCGCGGCTCGGACCTCGAAGTGCAGGACGAAAACGTCAGATTTGCCACCCAAATGGCCTCGACTATTTTGCAGGCAGACACACCTCCGCCCGTCGTGGTGTTCGCCAATTCGACCCAGGCAACGAATGGGAGCGTCTACGGGAACGCCAAGGCTGAGGCCGCGAGCATCTTGCAGGAGGCAGCAGCGAAGGTCGGCGCGGAATTCCTGGATGTGTGCCTCCCCAACTTGTTCGGCGAGCACGGGCGCCCGTTCTATAACGCGGTGACCGCAACCTTCAGCCATCTGCTGGCGCACGGACAATCGCCAACGGTGGCAGACGACAAGCCCCTGACCCTCCTGCACGCTCAGGATGCCGCCGATCTCCTCATCGGTGCCGGCGGAGACACCTTTGCGGGCGACAAAGAGGTCCACGAATCGGTCATCGGGCTGCTGGCGCGACTGACGGAAATCGACGCCATCTACCGGCGCGGTGAGATCCCCGATGTCTCGGGCAAGTTCGAGCGCGACCTCTTCAATACGTATCGCTCGTATGCCTTCCCCGAGCAGGCGCCCGTGAAACTGGCACGTCATTCCGATGCGCGCGGTTCATTCTTTGAGATCATCCGTTCTCACGGTGGTTGCGGCCAGTCGTCGTTCTCGACCACGGAACCCGGAATCAGTCGGGGAGACCATTTTCATCGGCGCAAAATCGAACGATTCACTGTTCTGGCGGGGACTGCGACCATTTCGTTGCGCAAGCTGTTCACCGACGAGGTCTTTGAATTTCAGGTGACGGGCGAAGAGCCCGTCGCCGTCGACATGCCCACAATGTGGTCTCACAAGATCACGAATACGGGGCCTGACCTGTTGTACACCTCGTTCTGGACAAACGACATCTTCAACCCAGAGGTACCCGACACAATTGCGGAGGCAGTGCAAAAATGACCGACCGACTGAAGGTGCTCACTATCGTGGGAACGCGCCCGGAGATCATCCGACTGGCTGCAACTATCAAACGTCTCGACAAATATACAGATCACGTGCTGGTTCACACGGGCCAGAATTACGACTACGAACTCAACGAAGTCTTTTTTGAGGATCTCGGCCTCCGCCGGCCGGATTATTTCTTGGCGGCCGACACCTCGTCGCTCGGCAGGGTACTCGGGTCGATCCTTGCCAAGACCGAGGAGGTGCTCCTTGAAGAGAAACCTGATGCCATGGTCGTTTTAGGCGATACCAATAGTTGTGTCTCAGCCCTGATGGCCAAGCGGTTGAAGGTGCCCGTTTACCACATGGAGGCCGGCAACCGTTGCTTTGATGAGAATGTCCCGGAGGAAACCAACCGGCGACTCGTGGATCACATTGCAGACTACAACCTGGTCTACACAGAACACGCTCGGCGAAACCTGCTTTCCGAAGGCATCCATCCCTCTCGTATTTTGCTCACGGGTTCCCCGATGCGTGAGGTTCTTGAGGGAAATGCGTCGGCAATTGCCGCGAGCACCGTCGTCGAACGGCAGGGTCTAATCGCGGGGGAATACTTCTTGGTGAGCCTGCATCGCGAAGAGAATGTTGACAACCAGGATCGCCTGACCTCCGTTCTAGCGGCGCTGGTGGCGCTCAGGCGGAATTACGGCATTCCAGTGCTCGTCTCGACGCACCCACGTACGCGCAAGAGCCTCGAGAAGGTCGCTGACGAGCTCAAGGACTCACTGACCTTCCATCCTCCCTTTGGCTTCAATGACTACATTCAACTTCAGATGTCCGCGAGGCTCGTGCTCTCCGACAGCGGCACAATTAGCGAAGAGTCGAGCATTCTCGGCTTTCCGGCGCTAACGCTTCGTGACTCCATTGAACGACCCGAAGCCTTGGATGCTGGAGCGATCATCACAGCAGGTGTTACGGAGGAATCGATTCTCGATTCTGTGGCCATGATCCTCTCAGAAGCCACGATTGCCAACACGCCAGCCACTCCGAGTGGTTACGAGGTGGCCGACACCTCTAGACGGACAGTGAACTTCATTCGCTCGACGGCCGCCACGCATGACTTTCGAGCAGGTCTCCGAAAGTGACGGAGAGGCAGAGTTCAGCGCGAAACCGCAGGTCGCAGTCTTGCTCTTGAGTTTGCCGCCCCAAAGGAGAGCTTCTGAACTAACGCGCGATCCCTCCAGAGGGTCAGGCACTTACCCCAGCGCGACCGCGTACCCAGCCCCGGCGGCAGCAGCCGCAACACTTCCACTCGCAGCAAGGAGCCTCCGTGAAAGAACATTATGATCTTGTCTTTTGGCAGAACATGGCTTCTATACATCAAGCTCCGCTCATGCGTGCGCTGGCGAACGGTCTTGATAAGCGGGTTCTCGTCGTGGTGGCAGAAGATGTGTCCGCAGACCGGTTGGCAATGGGGTGGGAAGGCATAGATTACGGCAACGCAGATTTGATCATTGAACCTTCAGCTAGCAACCGTAAGAAACTGGTCGAGAACAACCGCGGTGCAGTGGCACATGTGTTCTCAGGTGCGAGCGCATACCCTGCCGTACAGCAGGCTTTGACAACACTCACTCAGGGAGCACACAATCACGTTGCGATTATCACGGAGCCATGGGATCCGCGGGGGGTTCGGGGCGCCCTGCGAGCGCTCAGATTTGGGCTGCGGCGCCGATCACTGAGAGGGATCGACACCCTGTTCGTATGCGGAGACCTGGCCAAAAGACAATTCACTTCGCTAGGTTTCGAACCAAGCAGAATTGCCCCTTTCGGATACTTCGTTGATGGGCCCGATGCGGCGGCCAAACAATCTCACCGTGACAGGCCGGGCATCATCTTCGTCGGCAGTTTGACGACGCGAAAGGACCCCAAGGCACTCATTGAAGCCTTGGCCATGACGCCAGCGGATTCGTGGGAACTGACTATCGTGGGAGACGGCCCGCTGCTGGACTCGAGCATCAAGCTTGTGAAGGATCTACGCCTCGGAAGTCGGGTTTTTTTCACCCGAAACTTGGCGAACGGCGACGTCTTACGCAAAATTGCCGTCAGTGATTTGCTGGTTCTTACAAGTAAGTACGATGGCTGGGGCGCAGTAGTGAGTGAGGCTTTGATGGCCGGCACCCCGGTAGTCGTTAGCCGGGAGTGTGGCGCGTCTGACCTTGTCCGCTCCGCATTGCAGGGTGAGGTTATACAGGCGGGACATCCGACGGAACTCGCACGAGCTTTGGTTGGGCGCTTGAGTTCTTCGCCACTGTCAGGCGAATCGAGAGCACAGCTTGAGAACTGGGCGCACGGGGCCATTTCGCCCAAGGCCGCGGCTCAGTACTTGTGGGACACAGTCACCCGTGGCAGTGGTGTGCCGACGGCGGGAGCGCCGTGGAATGCAATCGCGGACTCGCCCGTAAGGGATGTGCATCAATGAGTACTGACGGAAGTACGCGATCGATGAATGTGCCCACCAAGTTCGCGGTTTTCGCACCGCTGTTTCCGCCGGCAACGCTGGGTGGTGGGCCGATTCGTACACTCAAGGCGTTGGTGGATTCAGTACCGACAAATACGCAGGCGTTCGTGTTCACTTCTGATCGGGACATGGGTCAATCCATTCCGCTGCCGGTCAGAAGCAATGAGTGGTCAGCCTCCGACGGCGTTCAGGTCTACTACGGCACGGCGTCCTCCTTTAGTTCATATTTGCGCGGCCTTTGCGCTGTTCGTCAGGAACGACCCCAGGTGACGTACTACAACAGTTTCTTCAACCCGGGGTTTTCACTCTTCCCGCAGATCCTAGGACTCATCGGATTCTGGCGCGGTGCTCAGATTCTGCTTGCGCCCAGGGGAGAGTTCGGCCGAGGGGCGCTGGCAATCCGACCCTTGAAGAAGCGAATAGCCGTTGCCGTTTACAAGATGTTGGGTTTGCACCGCGGAATCTCCTGGCACGCTTCCTCATTGAACGAGGCCGAGGATATACGAGCTGTGTTCGGCGAAACTGCGCGAGTTCTCGTTCGGGAGGACGAGACGGCGCTACCGATCGTGGCTGAGAGACCTCCGTCAGCGCGCGCAAGGAGTTCCCTGCGAATTGTGTTTGTAAGTCGGTTGAACCCAATGAAAGGACTCGACTTGCTGCTCCGCAGCCTCATGCTGACGCAGTCAAAGATTACCCTCGATGTCTACGGGAATGCCGAAGATCTGAAGTATGTTCAGGACTGTCAGGACTTGATAAAGGAACTGCCAGTTAACATTCTGTGCACTTTGCATGGGTCAATTGCTCCAGAATGCGTAAGAGGCATCTTCGCTGAGGGCGATGTCTTTGTCTTTCCGACCGCGGGGGAGAATTTCGGGCACGTAATCGCCGAGGCTCTGTCCGTGAGTTGCCCGGTAATGTGCTCCGACGTGACGCCCTGGTCAGATGTGCTCAGGAATGCCGGCTGCGAGGTCCTCGGAAGCAGAGATCCACACGAATGGAGCATCGCCATCGAGTCATTCGCGGCGCTGTCACCCGATGAGGTTCATGAACGGCGTCGGGCCGCAGGTGCCGCTTTTGACTGTTGGAGTCAGGGGGATAAGGGTGAGCACGTCTTCGCGTTACTTGCGCGTTCGGCCTTCGTCTAGAAGTCCCAAAACTCGGAATTATGGACTCCTGCCCTGCATGGCCGTTGAGGTAGCCCGGGGCAACTGCTCGAGTTGTTGTATGTGACCCGTGCACAATTCAGGCCATGAAGGGCTGGCCCCCCTTCGCTGATGAGGTCAGAGTGGCCACACGATCCGCTAGGGTCGAAATGGTGCCCCCAGAAAGCCGTTCGATGCCATAAGCCTAAAATAGGTGAGTTCGCGACATCTCAGCTTGGGCATGTTGGTTCCCACGCAACCGACCCGCCCGCACTGTATTGTCTGAAAGGATCTTCATCTTGGGAGTTTCATCACTGACGCGAAGAATTCTGGCACCGGTTGCAATGGTGCTGGTTGCGGCCGGACTCGGGTGGCAGGCAGCCGCAGGACCAAGCGGCCTCGTGGTTCTGCTTTTTGCTATCGGCGGCGCGCTGGTTGCTCTCCTGAACTCGACGGTGCGAGCCCTCTCCCCGTTCACGTTGGGTGTGCTGTTCATTCTCGCCTCGGCTTCGACATTCACAGGGAGCATTGCTCAGTCTGTGGGATTCCGTATCGTCGGTATCGCTCTCCTATGCCTGAGTGGTCTCCAGAAACCGTCAGACATCGCCGGCGCCCTGCCCAACAGGACGCGAGCTCTTAGTGACCTACGCATGTGGCTTCCTTGGGTGACGGGGTCGCTTCTAACATTTCTGTTGCTTGCGACTGCGTTCCATGGCCAAGCGCTGAATTTCGTCCTCTATGGCTTGGGCCTTGTAATGCTCGTTGTAGCGGTAGTAGCGACTGCAGTTGCTGTCCCCGAATTAATTGTCAGTTCTGCAGTCGTCCTGGCACTGGGGACGATGGTTGTCGGGTCGATTATCTTGGGGCTGGCGTCACCCGGGGTGGCGATCGCGGGGGGGAGGTTGCGTGGGCTCGCCTCAAACGCAAACCTGCTGGGATTCTATGCGTTTCTTTTCGGATCACTGGCCATCATTGTCGTTCGTCACATAGGCCTGAAGGTGATCCTTCTTGTGCTCGCCATCATGTGTGTCGTTTGGACATCCAGCAGAGCCAGCGCGTTGGCGCTGGTGATTGTGATCATTTTTGGTGCTCTGCGTCGAGTTTCGGCCACCAAGGCGCTTTGGTTGACTGGCTTCATCACTCTGGTACTCGTCATTGCCATCGCTCTGCCTCAGACATTCTCGGTTCTGGATGGAGTGCTGCGTACCGACAATTCCCGTTCCTACAGCTTCGACGGCGCGATGGGAGCATTTCGTTCGTCTCCCTTGATCGGCACAGGGTTGGCCAGCGAGGAGGTCGAGATCGCCAGCAGTCCGTTGCGGGCGTTAGCGTCTGCCGGCGTCGGTGGCTTAATCGCGGTTGTAGTCATGTGGGGAGCGCTTCTATTTCGATCGCGGAAAGCCGGGGTGCTGGCAATGGGGTTCACATTGGCGGCAGTTGTCCACAGCTGTTTTGAAGGATGGTTACTTTCGCCAGTGAGCCCCCTCTTGTTGATCTTTGTTCTTGTATGGTGGGTCATAGTGCGAAACGAGCACCCGACGGAATCCCCTCACCGCATTTGGAGTGCGACGCCGATTGAGAATCGGACTAGGTCATAACGCCAACGGGAAACAGGGTCAGAAACGCCAACTGAACAATGCGGCCACCGCTACCGCCACCGTAGATGTTGATTAAATTGGATGCTGACGTCGATCAGAGTCTGTTGGCGAGCGTGGTAACCGATCCGGTGTGGTCCCCACCGCTTGGTGAAGCGCAACGGAAGATGTCAACCTATGTGAGTCAGTTTCCTTAGGCGGTCATTGAGTTCGTTCCTTCCTTTTCGGGTTCGTTGATCCACGTCGTCGTCGGGAATGTNGGCCTTGCTGGCCTGATTCTTAGTGCTCTTTTGGCAGGAAACCAGCCACTAACTTGGCAGGATTCCAGCGCCGAAACGGAAGATGTCAACCTATGTGAGTCAGTTTCCTTAGGCGGTCATTGAGTTCGTTCCTTCCTTTTCGGGTTCGTTGATCCACGTCGTCGTCGGGAATGTTGGCGGCTGCGGGAGCTTCCGAACGAAGCGTTCAGGGTGCTTGGTATAGGCGGTCCTGAGAACGCGGGCGCGAGCGTGCTGGATGGCGCGTGCGTGGCCGTGGTGGACGTTGAACGGGGTGTGCATTCCGATGCCGGAGTGGCGATGTTCACCGTTGTACCAGCCGTAGAATTCGGTGCAGAATGAGCGTGCCTCGGCGAGGCTGTAGAACCGATCGGGGAACTCGGGCCGGTACTTCAAAGTTTTGAAGTGCGACTCGCTGAATGGATTGTCATTACTCGTGTGCGGGCGGGAGTGCGACTTGGTCACGCCCAGGTCGGCGAGCAGAAACGCTACGGGTTTCGACGCCATCGAGGACCCATTGTCGGAGTGGATCGTCAGCTGATCGCGGCGAATGTTCTGCTTCTCGATCGTGTCGAGCAGGAGCCGCTCAGCCAGCTCGGCGGATTCCCGGGTCGCGACCATCCAGCCGACGACGTACCGGGAGTAAATGTCGATAATCGTATACAAGTGGAAGTATGACCATTTGGCCGGGCCCTTGAGCTTCGAGATGTCCCACGACCAGGTCATGTTGGGTCCCGTCGCGATGAGTTCGGGCTTGACTCGTGCCGGGTGCTCGGCCTGAGCACGACGCTCACCGGTCTCGCCGTGGGCGCGGAGCAGACGATACATCGTCGCGACTGAGCACAGGTAGGTGCCCTCGTCGAGGAGGATCGCCTGGATCTCCGCCGGCGCCTTGTCCACGAACCGCTTGGACCGCAGCACCTCTAGAACAGCGGCGCACTCCAGCTCGGTCAGCGCGCGCGGCTGCTTCGCCGGCTGTGGCCGGGGCCGCGGCGATGACGGCGGTCTTGGCGACCGCCGGTGTTGGCGGTAGTGCGTCGCCCGCGACCGGCCCACGGCCAGGCACGCGTCCCGCGTGCCGACGAGAGGGACGAGTTCGGTGATCGTGGCGTCGATTATTTCTCGGTGTTCTTCTCGCTGCTGTTGGTCGAGAGTTGATCCAACAGAGCCGAGAGTTTTCCCTGGATAGCGATCACCTGCCTCTGTCAACGACTGGTGAATACTGACCCCGTGGCGTCGTTTGAATTCGGACCCCTCCGTAAGACCCTTGGAGGGTGATAACAGTGGAGAACTGGGCAGAGATACGTCGGTTGCATCGATCGGAGAAGATCCCGATCAAGGAGATCGCAAGGAAGTTGGGGATCGCGCGGAACACGGTGCGGGCCGCGTTGGCATCGGAGCGACCGCCGAAGTACGAGCGCGCCGGTCGCGGTTCTCTCGTCGACGGGGTCGAGGTGGATGTGCGCAAGTTGCTGGTCGAGTATCCGCGGATGCCGGCGACAGTGATCGCGGAACGGATCGGCTGGCAGTACTCGATCACGACGCTCAAGGACCGTATCCGGGCGATCCGCCCCGAGTACGCGAGCGTCGATCCGGTCGATCGGATCACCTACCAGCCGGGGCAGATCGTGCAGTGTGATCTGTGGTTCCCGGAGCCGAAGATCCCGGTTGGACACAGCCAGCTGCTGATGCTCCCGGTGCTGGTGATGACGTTGGGCTTCTCCCGTTTCTTGACCGCGACGATGATTCCCTCACGTCAGGCGGGCGACATTCTCGCCGGGATGTGGCAGCTGATCAGTGGCCTGGGGATGGTCCCGAAGACCCTGGTCTGGGACCGCGAGTCGGCGATCGGTGGGACCGGTGTGGTCTCGGTGTGTTTTGTCAACTTGAAGCCGGCCATTTCAGCGCTAATTAACCGGCCAGTGCGGCACCGTTTCCGGCCAGTTGAGCACGGCGGCCTCAACGGCCGGTTTTGGGGCCGCCAGGGCTATTTCATGAGGGCGTGCTTGACGCGGTAGGACTCCCCGCGAAACTGGAGGAGCCGGCCGTGGTGGACGATGCGGTCGATGACAGCTGCGGCCATGTTGTCGTCGCCGAACACCGTTCCCCAGCGGGAGAACTCGAGGTTTGTGGTGATGATCAGGCTTCTTTTTTCATATCCATCCGCGATGACCTGGAACAGGAGCCGGGCGCCCTCGGTGTCAATCGGGAGATACCCGAATTCGTCGATTGCGAGTAATTGGTTTTTGGCGATGTTGGCCAGCTCCCGGTCGAGGCGGCCTTCGTCTTTGGCGCGACGCAACTGCATAACCAGCGACGAGGTGGTAAAGAAGCGAGCCGGGATTCCCTCGCGGCAGGCAGCAGCGACCAGAGCACTGGCGAGGTGTGTTTTGCCGGTGCCGACATCGCCGTAGAGGACCAGGTCCTCGGCCCGGTTGATAAACTCCAACGACGTCAGCTCCTCCCGGCCGTAATCCTCGGGGAACTTGACGCTCGAGTAGTCGAAACCCGTGAGCGATTTCAGCGCTGGCAGCCGGGCGGCGCTCAACAGCCGTTGGCGGCGTGATGCTTGCCGAGATTCGTGCTCGGCGAGGAGCATCCCGTGGAGGTATTCACGTTGTTTCGGGGTGCCCTTCTCGGCCCATTCGGCCAACACGGTATTGGTTAGCGATGCTTGCCGGCCGGTCTCGATGATGTCCTGCACGGTGATGAGGCTCACGCGATCTCTCCCGTCACGGTGTTCACGGTGATGAAGATGTCGGTGGTGAAGACGTCATAAACACTCAAGTCCACGTTCTCCGCTGCTGGGGTGGCGCCGTCGGCCAAGCGCCGGGCGAGCATGCCCAACGCGGCGATCTCGGGGATGTCTCCGCGCTGGATGAGCAGGTCAGCAGCATTGATGGCGGCGTCGAAACCGGCTGATCCCGAGGCGGCATCGACGGCGTTGAGAAGTCGGCGCCGATTGGTGGCGGTCGCCTTGTCGAGCCAGTCGCGCACCGGCTCGGGGACCAGAGGCCGGAGCTGGGAATGCCCCCAGGCGCCGGGCTTGGTCACCAGCAACGGCAGCAGCGACGCCGGTTCGAAGATCGTCTCCGTCTGCCGGCCGAACGCGCGCGGGAATGACCGGACAGGCGTGGCGTGCTCGTCGAGGATCTCGACGACGTCGTGGCGCAACCCGACGGTGAGAGTGCGGTTGTGGAAGGAAGACCCGGCCGCGTAGGTGTTCCCGTCAATGAGCAGGTTCCCGGTCTTGTCGGCCGTGCGGGACTCGTAGCGCACCGGGTCGAACCCGACGCCGGGCAGCGCCAGAGACGCGGCAACGTCCTGGGCGAAGAGCTCGCTCACGGGCAGGCCCTTGCGGTAGTGCGTGGCCTCAGCCAACGCCATGCACCGTGCCATCAGCACCGCGTTGAGGCCCTGCAGAGTGGCCGCTTCGGGCTCGGGGACCATCAGGTTCCGGCGCAGGAACCCGACCGCGTTTTCCACGTTGCCCTTCTCATTGCCGGAGTACGGATTGCAGTACCGAGACTCCGACCGGTAATGCAATTTGAACGCGCCGAACAGCTTGGTCTCAACGACCTTGGTGCCCACCCGTCGGCCGATGCCGGTGGCGTTGTCAAAGACCAGGTGCCGGGGCGCGGCGCCGATGAGATCGAACACGGTGCGCAGCCCGTGGCAGACGCACTCGGCTGTTTCGCCGCGGTAGGCCTGCACGAAGCGCATGTTCGAGAACGGGAACGTGACCACGAAGATGTGCAGGACCTGCCGAATGCCGGCGATGATGGCCTCAGCTTGCCCGAAGTCGACCTGCGCGGTGCCGGCGGGCCAGACCAGTTCCGTGAAGCCTTCACCGGCCTGGCGGTGGAGGGCGTTCCACTTCTTCACGAAGCGTTGCACCGGGGAATAACTGCCTGTGAAAGCCCGCTCAGCGACCAACCGGTCAAAGACCCGTTTGGCCGTGTGCCGTTGCTTCCGCGGTCGGCGCTGGTCTTCGCCCAACCACTTTTCAACGGTCGCTTCGAACCCGGTCATGGCCGAGCCGGTGGGCCTGGCCACCGGCGCTGGCGGCTTGGGCGAGTAGTCCTGTTGCCCGGCGTATTTGGTCACCGCGTCGCGGCTGACTCCCAAACGGCGGGCGATTTCACGGCCCGCGATTCCGTGGGAGTCGAGTGTTCTGATATTTTCTTGCACGGACATGGGTACCGTCATCTGCTTTCTGGTTCCTTCCGGCGCGACCGCTTGGCAGTAGCTACGCCGTAAGGAACCTATCGGGGGGTGGCGGGCCCATTTCTCTCACACTCTGGAGAGGGCCTCGGCCACCGGGTGATCTCAATCTCGCGCAGTCCCCGAATTCATCGTCGTGGAGGGGAGTTGCTGGCCTGATTCTTAGTGCTCTTTTGGCAGGAAACCAGCCACTAACTTGGCAGGATTCCAGCGCCGAAACGGCCTACAAAGAGTTGATCACACACATCTCGGCCCCCGCGGCGTCGTTCGCGGGGTCGCTCGCGACACGTTTCCAACTCGCCCCGCCCCGGGACCCGGAATTCAAGGGCCTGGTTGAGCGCAATAACGGGTATCTGGAAACGTCGTTCCTGCCGGGGCGGTCGTTCGCCTCGCCGGCAGATTTCAATACCCAACTCGATGGGTGGTTACCGCGGGCTAATGGTCGGGTCGTGCGCTCGACCGGGCGGCGCCCCGAGGAAGCATTGGCCGCGGATCTGGCGGCGATGACGATGCTGCCAGTGTCGGCGCCCTCAACCGGGCTGCGCACCCGGGTGCGGCTTGGCCGGGAGTACTACCTCCGGGTTGATTCCAACGATTACTCCGTCGATCCGCGCTGCGCGGGCAGGTTCGTCGACGTCCATGCGACCGCGACGATGGTCACGATCACTCGCGAAGGCACGGTCGTGGGCGCCCATGCGCGGTGTTGGGCCAGGCGGGCAACGATCACCGATCCCGCGCATGTTGGCATCGCGAAGACGCTGCGGAGCGCTTTCGCTGAGGAACGCCGGTCGGTGGAGCGCGCGAGTCGCCAGCATGCCGACGGCCACCCGGTGGCGCTGCGGGTGTTGACGGACTACGACGCGCTCTTCGGCGGCGACTTCACCGCCGCGGCGGCGGGCACCTCGGCCGAGAAGGCGTTGAGTTGATGAGCGCGTTCGACACCGCGACACCGACGAGCACCCCACCGGCGGGGCCGCAGATCGCCTCAACGATCGCGTATCTCGCGCGGGTGTTGAAGACCCCCACGATCGCCCGCACCTGGGAGGAGCTCGCTGATACGGCCCGGCAATCCGGCTGGTCGCACGAGGAGTACCTCGCGACGGTCCTGCAACGCCAGGTCGCCGACAGGGAGGCCCACGGAACGGCGCTGCGCATCGGCGGCGCCCACTTCCCGCAGGTGAAAACGTTGGAGGAATTCAACCTCGACCACCAGCCCTCGCTGCGCCGCGATATCCTCGCCCACTTGGCCACGACGACCTGGATCGCGAAGGCCGACAACGTGGTGCTGCTGGGCCCGCCCGGTGTTGGGAAAACCCACCTCGCGATCGGTCTGGGCGTCAAAGCGATCCAGGCCGGCTACTCGGTCCTCTTCGACACGGCCACCGGGTGGGTCGCCCGCCTCGCGGCTGCCCACACCGCCGGACGCCTCGAGCTGGAGCTCAAACGGCTACGCAAATACAAGCTCCTGATTATCGACGAAATAGGATACTTGGCCTTCGATCATGATGCCGCGAACCTGTTCTTCCAGCTCGTCGCCGCCCGCTATGAACAGGGCGCCATTCTGGCTACCTCGAATATGCCATTTGGTCGGTGGGGCGAGATCTTTTCCAACGAGATCGTCGCCGCGGCCATGATCGACCGCCTCGTTCACCATGCCGAGGTCGTCACCCTTGCCGGGGATTCCTACCGCACTCGCAGCCGCCGCGAAATGCTCGAGATGCAGCCCCGACCGGGCGCGAACTAAACCGAAAACCAAACCAAGGGGTCAGAATTCAAGCGACGATAAAGGGTCAGTTTTTACCCGACGTTGACAGCCTCGCCGTATCCAACTCGCCCGACAGTCGGACATTCTCTTTCCGGAGCCGGGCCGCGTCCTTCTCCGACGTGCTGGCTGGCAGCGCTCCCGCCGGCCGCGCCAAAGCGGCCAGCACCCCCTTGTCTCGCTGGTCACGCCACGAGCTGACTAAGGAGGTGTACAGCTTTTCCCGGCGGAGCAGCGCACCGCGGCCCTGCCGATTGAGGCAGTCGTACTCGGTCAGAATGTCGCACTTGTACTTGGCGGTGTAGGTTCGCCGCCGAGCACGCTCGGGAACCTGAGGATCGGGAACATCTTCCATCCCTACAGCCTGCCCGGTCGAGCTGGGCCCTGTCATCACTGCGTTCGTCAAGGGGATCTCTTCCCCGCCCTCTACAACACTATTCGGGACGATCCCGGTGCCTTGTCCAAGGTTGACAGAGAGGGTCGCCGACCACATGCGCACCGACCTCAAGGCCAGGACGCGCTCACGATAGCCATGGTGATGCGCGGGGACCGTGATCTTCCACTCGGACCGCGGCACCCAGTACGCGTCGGAACAGATCACCCTCTTCGCCGCCAAGAACGGCATCACCCGGTCGATGGGATACACCGGGATTTGCTGGGATAACGCCATGGCCGAGAGCTTCTTCGCGACACTCAAAACCGAGTTCTACTACCGCCGCGTTTGGCCCACCCGGGCCCGCGCGATCCGCGGCGCCGCGGACTGGATCGAGGACCGCTACAACCGCCGCCGCCGGCACTCCTCGATCGGGCACGTTACGCCAGTGGACTTCGAGATGCAATACTCGTGACAGGCCGCAGAGATCCAACTCGCCGTACCCGTGTCCACTCTCCGGGGTCAAGGCCAATCCACTAAGTGGAACAGGCCAAGGCGATTTGAGAGAGCCAGAAATTCGATATGGTAAATCTGTTTTGTTGTTAGAGGGGGCTCATGAGAAGTGCAGACGCAAGCTCAAGGAAGATGAGTAGACGGTTGACGCTGCTCAACGCTACCGTTCAGCGCCCCGAACGGATCAACTCGCTTGATGGGCTTCGCGGGCTAGCGGCATTGGCCGTCATCGTCAGTCATTCCATGATCACCAACCCGTCAGTTGAGCCCGCCTCAATTGACCCGAGCGGCGCCCCGACTTGGGTCTGGATCCTCGCTTACACGCCCCTGCACTTGTTCTGGGCAGGCACTGAGGCTGTAATCGTGTTCTTTGTTTTGTCGGGCTTTGTCTTGATGCTTCCATACGTAGCGGGCCGCGCCCCGCACTGGGCGTCCTATTATCCGAAGCGACTGGTGCGCTTGTACGGCCCCGTCCTGGTCGCGGTGTTGTTCGCGACGGTTTGTTTCCTTCTCGTACCGCGCACGAGCTCGCCCGACATGAGTGACTACATCAATCGCCACGACGAAATGGTAACCCCGCTCAAAGACGCGTTTCTTCTCTCGGGGGTGAGCACGCTGAACTCCCCGCTGTGGTCACTTCAGTGGGAGGTCGCCTTCTCGCTCTTACTCCCGCTCTACGTCTTCTTTTTCGTCAAGCTAAGGAGACTGTGGGTTATTTGGGTATCCCTTGCTTTCCTTGTCCTGGCCGCCGGAGCCGCCCTGCACGTAGCAGCGTTGTTCTATTTGCCCATGTTTGCGTGTGGTGCAGCCTTGGCCGTGCAGAAGGACCGGGTGCATGGCTTGGCCAAGAGGACTGGGATCGTCGGTCGCATCGCTTTCGGTGCAGCATCCGTCACATTCCTGCTGTCCAGCTGGCTCATGCCATGGATGCCGGGGTCGATCATGTTTTCGGTTCTCGGGGCGGTCATGCTGGTTGCTGTTTTCTTGTTTTTCCCGATAGTCCAGCTATTTGCAGGCCATCGATTTGTCCAATGGTGCGGAAGCAGATCATTTGCCATCTATCTGATCCACGAACCAGTACTGGTATCTATAACGCTCCTACTGCACAGCGTTAACCCGGCGCTGGTTCTGGCCCTTACTCTGCCGATAGCGTTTGGTCTCGCCGAATTGATGTTCCGTTTCGTTGAAAGGCCTTGCGTGCACTTCGGGAATTGGGTCGGCCGTCGCGTTGCCCGCTTGACGGGGGCCCCTGAGCAACCACTCGCCTCAGAGGCGATTCTGAGGCCGGCTGCAGGCATGCGCCCCGATTCATCTGTGGGTTGACGGCGCTCATTGATATTCCCAAGTCCTGCTCATCCAAGCTCCCCAGGTTGCGGGGTGAGATGGTCGGAAATCTGTGCCGGTCACGCACCGCAGCTCGTTAGGCGCGGCGACGTGGTTTGCGGAGTCGGTAGGAGTCTCCGTCGGAGGTGACGACGGATCGGATCGGTGCAGGACGCGGTCGAGCATCGCAGCGGCGACGGTGATGTCGCCGAGAACCCCGCCCCAGGAGGCGACCGTCCGTTCGTGATGATCACGATCGTGGCGGTGACCTCAATGTAGAACCGGCGCTCAAGGACGTGGGTGAGTCTCCAACCCTGGCATGGGCTGGTCGTCGTCTACCTCTGAAAGTGTAGGAGTGGGGCCTTTCTTGAAGCTGGTGCGTGGTCGAAGACCATCAGTTTCGAAAGTCCCGCGTCTAAGTGCGGAAGCCCTACGTGTCAGGGTGAGTTGAGGCCAGTAGCTCAGAGCAAGTCCGCCGTTTGACGTAGGTCGAGAATCAGGAAGTCCCACCATGTCCAGCCCATCGTTGATCGCCGTGCGCGACGATAGTCCCATGAACAACAGCAGTCCTGGCCCCCGCGCGGGCGGCCCCACGCCCCGGCGGTCGTTCACGCCGAAGCAGAAACTTGACCACCTCGCCGCCTACGAGGACGCCATCTCCCGGAACGGCGGCGGCGCGTATCTGCGGGAGCAGGGCATCTATTCCTCCCAGATCACGGAGTGGCAAAAACTACGCGATGCCGGGGTGCTGCAGGGCAAGAAACCCGGGGAGAAGATCGGCCGGCTCACGCCCGAGCAGGCCGAGATCGCCCGGCTCCGCCGCCAACTTGAGTTGACGGAACGGAGGTTGGAAACGACGGGGGTGGCGTTGGAGATCATGTCAAAAATGCACGAGCTACTCGAAAATCTTTCGAAGAGCTCGCGGGACGAAACACCACACACGAAACCGTGATGACCACCTACCGCGACCTCACCAGCCACGGCATTCCGACGCGGACGGCCGCCAGCCTGGTCGGGTTACCGCGGGCGACCGCGACCCGGACACCCCGCACCCGGGCCGCCCGGCAGGTGGTGGTGCCGGCGAACCGGCTCGATGTCCTCGCGCGGGCCCGCATCCTGACTGTGGTGAACTCGGCCCGGTTCGTGGATTTGCCGCCGATCCAGATCTACGCGCAGCTGCTCGACGAGGGCGTGTATCTGGCGTCAATCTCAACGATCTACCGGGTATTGGCCGAGAACAAGCAGGTCAAGGAACGCCGCCGCCTGGCCCGCCACCCGGCCCGGGCGATCCCGGAACTGGTCGCCACCGGCCCCGGCCAGGTCTATACGTGGGACATCACCAAACTGCCCGTGACCTGCCGCGGAGTTCTCGGACAGTGGGCCCTCTTAAAATGAGGGACTACTGAAAGTAGAGATCAGCATGACCGCATCACGTCGGAAATTTACCCA